>JANORN010000199.1:0-14049 GCA_031415355.1 Novosphingobium sp.
TAACGATTCCGCGCGCGTCATAGATCGGCAGGATCGGTGCGGTCTTGGCGCGGTATTCGCCCATCCGCGTCCGCACCGTCGCTTCATTGTCATCAGGACGGCGCTTAAATTCGCGGCTACCACATTTGTCGCAAACGCCCGCCTGCTGCGGCTGCTCAAACAGATCATGATAGCCTTTACCACAAGCCGCGCAGGTGTAACGTCCGGTGATCCGTTCAACCAGCGCGTCTTCATTGACGCCCAGTTCAATCACGTGATCAAGCGTACGGCCGCGGGTCACCAGGATTTCATCGAGCGACTGAGCTTGCGCGGCAGTGCGCGGATAGCCGTCAAAGATCGCGCCAACGCCGAGCCCCATCGCATCCAGTTCTTCACCGATGAGCGCGGAGACAATTTCATCGGAAACCAGCTCGCCGCGTTCCATTACAGCTTTGGCTTGCAAACCAACCGGGGTTCCAGCCTTGACGGCCGCGCGCAACATGTCGCCGGTCGAAAGTTGCCGCATACCATGCCGCTCAACCAATCGCTGCGCCTGAGTGCCCTTGCCCGCCCCCGGCGGCCCCAACAGGATGATGTTCACTGTGCCATTCCCCTGATATCAAGGTTTCCACCGAAGCCGCCAGTGCGTGGTGCCGGCCGATCAGACTCTCACCCGACCCGCGTTAGCGTTGCCGCCCCTTGAGCTTCGCCTTCTTGATCAAATCGCCATACTGGTGCGCCAGCAAGTGTGATTGGATCTGCGTGATCGTATCCACCGTCACATTGACCACGATCAACAAGGAGGTTCCACCCAGGAACATCATGTTCAACCCGGTCTGCGCGATCATATATTCCGGAATCACGCAAACCAGCGTGATGTATCCAGCGCCAATCACCGTGATCCGGGTCAGCACATAATCAAGATAGGTTGCGGTGTTCTTGCCCGGACGGATGCCGGGGATGAACCCGCCGTTCTTCTTCAGGTTATCCGCAGTCTCTTCCGGATTGAACACCACTGCGGTGTAGAAGAAGCAGAAGAAGATGATCCCGATGGCGTAGAGCAGCATGTACAGCGGCTTGCCATGCGCCAGATATTGATTGAGCGAAACGATGATCCCACCCGCCGTGGTATCCGGCGAGATTGAATTGCCCGCAAACTGCGTGATCGTCAGCGGCAACAACAACAGCGAGCTGGCAAAGATCGGCGGAATCACACCCGCAGTGTTGATCTTCAGAGGCAGATGGCTGCGATCCGCCTGCATCATGCCCTTTTGCGTCGCGCGCTTGGGATATTGGATCAACAGTCGTCGTGACGCCCGCTCCATGAAGCAGATAAACAGCACCATCGCCACCAGCATCACCACCAGACCGACGATGGTAAATGCGCTGACCGCGCCGGTGCGTCCGCCTTCGAACAGGTTGGCGATAAACACCGGCATCTGCGCAACGATGCCCGCCATGATGATCAACGATGTACCATTGCCGATCCCACGCGATGTGATCTGTTCACCCAGCCAAAGTAGGAACATCGTGCCCCCGATGAGGCTGATCACCACACCCACCCGGAACAACATCCCGGGATTGACCACCGCTTGCAGACCAGACGAAGCACCATAGGCCTCAAGCCCCGAAGCGATAAACCAGCCCTGTATCGCAGTCAAAAACACCGTGCCATAGCGGGTGTACTGATTGAGCTTCTTGCGGCCGCTCTCACCCTCTTTCTTGAGCGCAGCGAGCGCGGGGTGCAGCGATGCCGCCAACTGCACCACAATCGACGCGGTGATGTAGGGCATAACACCCAGCGCAATCAGGCTCATCCGCTCAAGGCTGCCACCTGAAAACGTATTGAAAATATCGAGAATACCCCCGCGCGTTTGCGCATAGAGATCTTCCAGTACCAGTGGGTTCACCCCGGGCAACGGCACGAAGCTGAGGAAGCGAAAGATAATCAGCGCACCGATGGTGAACCAGATCCGCTTCTTGAGCTCGGTCGCTTTGGAAAAGTTGGCGAGGCTGAGGTTGCTCGCGATATTGTCGGCGCGTGATGCCATCGGAAAGTCTAGCCTTGTCTGGGTGCCGGGTAAATCCGGTCCGCTCGCTGGAGGTTTGCGCGCTCCATATAGGGAGCATTGCGCGATGTCGAACCCCCGCAAGCCAAAATCCCCGCCTCGGGTGAGGCGGGGATTTGGTGGATTGGCTTACTTGGCGGCCTTGAGCGTATCCAAGGCTTCTTTGTTGACCGCACGCCGCGCGGTCTTCTTTTCGTGTTCACTCGGCTGCTCCGCCGGCAATTCAACCGAACCGCCAGCCTTTTCTACAGCTGCCTTGGCCCCGGCCGACACGCCGTCAACGGCGAACTTCACCTTGGCAGAGAGTTCACCCTTCCCCAGCAACCGCACACCATCTTTACCGCCACGGGCCAGCCCAGCGGCTTTCAGCGCAGCATGATCGATCACAGCGGCAATATCGAGCTTGCCAGCGTCAATCGCTTTCTGGACCATGCCGACGTTAACCTGCGCAAAGTCCTTGCCGAAGATGTTGTTGAAGCCGCGCTTCGGAATCCGCATGTGCAGCGGCATCTGGCCGCCTTCGAAGCCGTTCACGGCAACACCCGAACGTGACGACTGACCCTTTTGGCCGCGCCCGGCAGTCTTGCCTTTGCCCGAACCGATGCCACGGCCCACGCGCATCCGGCGGTGACGGGCTCCGGCGTTATCGCGGATATCATTAAGTTTCATGTCAATGCACTCGCTTTCGCTTTAAGTCGCGCTGATAGGCAGGCCCGGCGTTGGGCGCCGGGCCAAAGTTACATTCAATCGACCACGGTCACCATATGCGGCAACTTGGCAATCGCACCGCGAACTTCGGCGGTGTCTTTCAGTTCAACCACTCGGTTCATCTTGCCCAGCCCAAGACCGATCAGGATCTTCTTCTGCGATGCAGGACGCCGGATTGGTGAGCCAATCTGCTTGATCTTGACCGTCTTCTTTTCATTGGCAGCCATCGATCTTACTCCGTAATCGCGTCGGCTGCGGCTTCCGCCTCAACCACGCTCGCGCCGCCGCGACCAAGCAGATCGGCGACCTTCTTGCCCCGGCGCTGTGCCACTGACTTCGGCGAAGTCTGGCTGACCAGTGCGTCAAAGGTGGCGCGGATCATGTTATAGGGGTTGCTGCTGCCGACCGACTTGGTCACCACGTCAGCCACACCCAGGCTTTCGAATACGGCGCGCATCGGGCCACCAGCGATGATCCCGGTCCCGGCCGGAGCCGAGCGGACATTCACCTTGCCTGCGCCAAATCGGCCCTTGCCGTCATGGTGCAACGTGCGGCCTTCCTTCAACGGCACCCGGACCATCGCGCGCTTTGCAGCGGCGGTCGCCTTGGTGATCGCTTCAGGCACTTCGCGCGCCTTGCCCTTGCCAAAGCCGACCCGGCCCTTGCCATCGCCGATCACGACCAGCGCAGCAAACCCGAAGCGCTTGCCGCCCTTGACGGTTTTCGAAACGCGGTTGATGTGGACCAGCTTTTCGATGAGCTCTTCGCCGCCATCATCATCGCCGCCACGACCTCGGTTGCGGTCATTGCCGCCACGGCCGCCACGGGCGCCGCGATCATTGCCGCCACGATCATTGCCGCCGCGACCACGACCACCGCGACTGCGAGCGTCGCGCTCACCGCCTTCAGGAGCCGCTGCGGGTACGTCTGCCACTGCGACGTCGTTGGTGTTTGTTTCATCAGCCATAATCAGAACTCCAGCCCGCCTTCACGCGCAGCATCAGCCAACGCCTTGACGCGGCCATGAAACAGGAAACCACCGCGATCGAACACGACAGTCGTCACGCCCGCCTGCTTGGCCGCTTCGGCCAGCGCTGAACCAACCTTGGCGGCAGCCTCGGTGTTCGAGCCAACCTTGCTGCCCAGCGTTGATGCGGCAGCCACGGTGTGACCCTTCAAATCGTCGATGATCTGCGCATAAATGTGTCGACCCGAGCGATGGACCGAAAGCCGCGGACGGCCACCAGCACGCGCCTTGAGCGTGGTGCGAACGCGCCGTTTGCGGCGGTCGAAAAGAGACAGCTTGGCCATTACTTCTTCTTCCCTTCCTTGCGGAAGATGTACTCGCCGCGGTACTTGATCCCTTTGCCCTTGTAAGGCTCAGGCTTGCGCCAGCGGCGGATTTCAGCCGCGACCTGACCGACCTTCTGCTTGTCGATCCCAGAAATTTCAATCGTGGTGTTATCCGGCGTCTTGATCTCAATCCCTTCCGGAATTGCGAAATCGACGTCGTGACTGTAACCCAACTGCAACTTCAGGTTTTTGCCCTGTGCGTTGGCACGATAGCCCACCCCGGTGATTTCCAGCACCTTGGTGTAACCTTGGGTTACGCCAGTGATCAGGTTATCAACCAAAGTCCGCTGCATACCCCAAAAGGCCCGTGCGGTTTTGCTGTCGTTAGCCGGCTTCACCAGAATCCGGCCATCTTCGACCGCATAGCTGATTTCGTCGCGCATGGTCAGCGTCAAGGTTCCTTTTGGCCCCTTCACACTCAGCACATCGCCAGCAATCTCGGCCGAAACGCCTGCTGGGATGGCCACTGGAACTTTACCAATACGGCTCATCAGAACACCTCCGCCAGCACTTCGCCACCGACGTTCTGAACGCGCGCTTCCGCATCGGAGAGCACGCCCCGTGGGGTCGAAACGATAGTGATGCCAAGGCCGTTGCGGATCACAGGCAGTTCTTTGCTGCCCGAATAGATCCGGCGACCCGGCTTGGAGACGCGAGCGACATGCTTGATCGCGGGCTCGCCTTCGAAATACTTCAATTCAATGCGCAGCTGCGGGTGAGCGCCAGTCGCGTCCTCCGAGTAACCACGGATATAGCCTTCGCGTTGCAGCACTTCGAGCACGCGTGCGCGCAGTTTCGAAGCCGGCGAAAGGACAGAGTCCTTCTTCGCACGCTGGCCGTTGCGGATGCGGGTGAGCATATCACCCAGGGGATCGGTCAAAGCCATCGATCAGATCCTTACCAACTCGACTTCGTCACACCGGGGATAAGGCCCTTGTTGGCCTTGTCCCGGAGCTCGATGCGGCAGAGGCCGAACTTGCGATAATAGCCGCGTGGGCGGCCGGTGGTGGCGCAACGATTGCGAACCCGGGTCGGGTTTGCGTTGCGGGGAAGTTCGGCCATCTTCAGACGGGCCATAAGACGCTCGGTTTCATCGAGCGACTTATCGTCAGCCTGGGCCCGCAGCGCGGCAAATTTGCCGGCATACTTCTTGACCAGCAGCTTGCGCCGCTCGTTCTTGTTCACGGAACTCAGTTTCGCCATGGACTTAAGCTCTCTTCTTCAAAACAGCTTCACGCGGCCTGCTGCGTTTCAGCAACGTCCAGCGGGAACGGGAAACCAAACAGACGCAGCAATTCACGTGCTTCGTCGTCGGTCTTTGCGGTGGTGGTGACAATGATATCCATGCCACGCACCTTTTCGATCTGATCGTAGCTGATCTCTGGAAAGATGATCTGCTCTTTCAGGCCCATGGCATAGTTGCCGCGGCCATCGAACGACTTGGGGTTCAACCCACGAAAATCGCGGATCCGCGGCATCGCCACAGTCACCAACCGATCCAGAAATTCGTACATGCGTTCGCGGCGAAGGGTTACCTTGCAGCCGATCGGCATACCTTCGCGCAGTTTGAACTGGGCGATCGACTTCTTGGCCTTCGTAATCACCGGCTTCTGCCCGGCGATCAGTTCCATTTCAGTCGCGGCAATCGTGACCTTCTTCTTGTCCTGGCTGCCTTCACCCACACCCATATTGATCGTGATTTTCTCGATCTTGGGCACTTCCATGTGGTTCTTGTAGCCAAACTTCTCGGTCATCGCCTGCGCGATTTCCGCATCATACTTCGTCCGGAGACGCGGGATGTATTTGTCACCCATCGATTTTCTCCCCTGACTTAACGGCGACGCGGACCTTCTTGCCGTCCTGCGTTTCAAACCGAACGCGGGTAGCCTTGCCAGACTTGGGATCGGCGAGACCGACCTTGGCAATTGCCATCGGCGCCTCACGGCGATCAATGCCGCCTTGTGGGTTAGCCTGAGTCGGTTTGCGGTGGCGCGCAGCGACATTCACGCCAGCGACCAGCACCTTGCCGTCCTTCGGCATAACTTGCAGGACGGTGCCGGTGCGGCCCTTGTCCTTGCCCGAACGGATGACAACGCTGTCACCCTTCTTGATTTTCGCGGCAGCCATCACAGCACCTCCGGAGCGAGCGAGATGATCTTCATATAGCCCTTGCCGCGCAGTTCGCGCACCACGGGGCCAAAGATACGCGTGCCGATTGGCTCCGCGTTCTTGTTGATCAGCACGGCAGCATTGCTGTCGAACCGGATCACCGAGCCATCGGCGCGGCGCACTTCCTTGCGGGTGCGAACGATCACGGCGCGATGCACGTCACCCTTCTTCACCTTGGTGCGCGGCTGCGCTTCTTTAACCGACACCACGATGATGTCGCCAACGCCTGCGGTCCGACGCTTTGAGCCACCCAGCACCTTGATGCACTGGACGCGCTTTGCGCCGCTGTTATCCGCGACGTCGAGATTGGATTGCATCTGGATCATTGATCCGGTTCCTTCTCAGTCGGCCTAAACCGTAACGTATTGGCCCAAACCAGTCGGGCAGTTCCAAAAATCTGACTTAAACGTCAGCCTCAACAGCGGCGGTCTTGCCAGCCAGAACCCGGTCGATGACCTTCCAGGTTTTCAGCTTTGAGATCGGACGGGTCTCTTCGATCCGCACCGTTTCACCCGCTTTAAAAGCATTGTCTTCATCGTGCGCGTGGTACTTCTTCGAACGGCGGATGATCTTACCATATAGCGGGTGCTTCACCTTCCGTTCGACCTTGACTACCACGGTCTTATCAGTCTTGTCGGACACCACGGTGCCAACCAGGATACGCTTGGGCATCGTTGTGTCTCCTTACGCTTTGACCGCAGCGCTAACGCGCTGGGCTTGAAGCGTCTTGATCCGGGCAATATCGCGGCGCACTTCCTTGATGCGCGCCGGACGCTCGAGCTGGTTCGTCGCGGCCTGGAACCGCAGGTTGAACGCTTCACGCTTCAATTCACCCAGATCAGCCGAAAGCTGATCATCGGACTTGACGCGCATGTCTTCAATCTTGGCGGCCATCATTCGGCTCCCAGATGCGAGGTGTCACCCAGACGGGCCACAACCTTTACTTTGATCGGCAGCTTCATCGCTGCGCGTTGGAACGCCACCGCAGCAAGCGGACCAGGAACGCCATCGAGTTCGAACAGAATCCGGCCCGGCTTGACCCGCGCTGCCCAATATTCAACCGAACCCTTGCCTTTACCCTGACGGACTTCAGCAGGCTTCTTGGACACCGGAACGTCCGGAAAAATGCGGATCCAAAGCCGGCCCTGACGCTTGATGTGACGGGTGATCGCGCGGCGAGCCGCTTCAATCTGGCGTGCAGTGATCCGCTCTGGCTCCATCGCCTTCAAGCCATAAGACCCAAAGTTTAGATCGGTGCCACCCTTGGCGTTGCCATTGATCCGGCCCTTGAAGGCCTTGCGGAACTTGTGTTTTCTAGGTTGCAGCATGGCTTAATTCCTGCGGTCTTCGCGCGCGGGGCGCACACCAGACGTCTGCGCTTCCATCATCAAACGGTCCTGCGCCATCGGATCGTGGCCAAGGATTTCGCCCTTGAAGATCCAGCACTTGATCCCGATGATGCCGTAGGTCGTCAGCGCTTCAGCTTCGGCATAGTCAATGTTCGCACGCAGGGTGTGCAACGGCACGCGGCCTTCGCGGTACTGTTCAACGCGCGCAATTTCCGCGCCGCCGAGACGGCCACCGCAAACCACCTTGATGCCTTCAGCACCCAGGCGCATCGCAGATTGCATCGCGCGCTTCATCGCCCGGCGGAACGCCACCCGGCGGATCAGCTGATCAGCAATACCCTGCGCCACCAGCTTCGCATCGACTTCCGGCTTGCGGATTTCGACGATGTTCAGCTTAACGTCGCTGCTGGTCATCTTGGCAAGCTGCGAGCGCAGCTTTTCGATGTCCGCGCCCTTCTTGCCGATGATCACACCAGGACGCGCAGCATAGATTGACACGCGACACAACTTGGCCGGACGCTCAATCACGACCTTCGAGATCGCAGCCTGCGGCAGCGTATCCACGATGAACTTGCGCATCTTGAGGTCTTCCTCAAGCATCGCGGCGTAGTTCTTGCCTTCGGCGTACCAGCGGCTGTCCCAGGTGCGGTTGATCTGCAGGCGCAGACCGATGGGGTTTGATTTATGACCCATGGCTCAAGCCTCCTCAACTTCGCGAACAACAATGCTCAACCGACTGAACGGCTTGAGAATGCGCGTGGACTTGCCACGACCGCGGGTGTGGAACCGCTTCATGGTGACAGACTTGCCAACCCAGACTTCCGCCACGACCAGCGCATCAACATCCAGGTTGTGGTTGTTTTCCGCATTGGCAATCGCCGAAGCGAGCACCTTACGCGCATCAACCGCCATGCCGCGCTTTGAAAACGCGAGGATATTCAGCGCTTCATCGACTTTTCTACCGCGAATCAGGCTGGCGACCAAGTTGAGCTTCTGAGCCGAACCACGGATCGTGGTGCCGACTGCCAGCGCTTCCTTGTCACCAACGCGGCGGGGAGCTGCTTGCTTGCCCATTAGCGTTTGCCCTTCTTGTCGGCAGCGTGGCCGGGGAACGTGCGCGTGGGCGCGAATTCACCAAGCTTGTGACCAACCATGTCTTCGTTAACCGAGACGGGGATGAACTTGCGGCCGTTGTAGACGTTGAACGTCAGACCAACGAACTGCGGCAGGATCGTCGACCGACGCGACCAGGTTTTCACCGGGCCAGCGCGCTGCCCCTGTTCCTGCGCGGCTTCCGCCTTCTTCAGCAGGTGCAGGTCGACGAAGGGGCCTTTCCAGACGGAACGTGCCATGGTGGCTTACCTCTTCTTCTTCGCGTGACGCGAACGGATGATCATCTTGTCCGTTTGCTTGTTGCTGCGGGTACGGGCGCCCTTGGTAGGCTTACCCCATGGCGTAACAGGATGACGACCGCCTGAAGTCCGGCCTTCACCACCGCCGTGCGGGTGATCGACCGGGTTCTTGGCAACGCCGCGAGTCAGCGGACGACGGCCCTGCCAGCGCGTGCGCCCGGCCTTACCGAAGTTCTGGTTCTGGTTGTCCGGATTTGAAACCGCGCCAACCGTGCCCATGCAATCACCACGCATGTAACGCTGCTCGCCAGAGTTCAGGCGCACCATCACCATGCCGCGATCACGACCCACCAGCTGGACATAAGTTCCGGCAGAACGCGCGATCTGACCGCCCTTGCCCGGTTTCATTTCCACATTGTGGATGATGGTGCCGACTGGCATCTGACTGAGCAGCATGGCGTTACCAGGCTTCACGTCGGTCTTTTCGCCGGCAACAACCGTATCGCCAACGGCCAGCCGCTGCGGTGCGATGATGTAGGTCTGTTCACCGTCTTCATACTTGATGAGCGCGATGAACGCGGTGCGGTTGGGATCGTATTCCATCCGTTCGACAGTGGCTGGCATATCCCACTTGCGACGCTTGAAGTCGATGAAGCGGTACTTCTGCTTATGGCCGCCGGCGATCCCGCGTGACGTAACGTGCCCCTTGTTGTTCCGGCCACCAGTCTTGCTCTTACCTTCGGTAAGCGCTTTGACCGGGCGGCCCTTCCACAACGAAGACTTGTCTACCAGGACTAGGCCACGACGGGCCGGGCTGGTTGGTTTATAACTTTTGAGTGCCATGGTGCGCCTCAGATCCCGCTGGTGACATCGATCGACTGGCCTTCAGCCAGGGTCACGATGGCCTTTTTGAAGTCCGAACGCTTGTAAGGCTTACCCTTCCAGCGCTTGGTCTTGCCTTCTTGGTTGAGCGTATTCACTGCCGTGACCTTGACGCTGAATAACGCCTCGACCGCAGCCTTGATTTCCGGCTTCGTTGCGCTGTCCACAACCTTGAAAACAACGGCGTTGTGCTCGCTCAGCAGCGTCGACTTCTCCGTGATGTGGGGAGCCACAATCACGTCGTAGTGACGCGTATCGATCGCATCCTTAGCCATCAGTTAGGCCCTCCCGGGAGGGCGAACCGCGCCTCCAGTTTTTCAACCGCAGCGCGCGTCAGCACCAGCGTATCATGTTTGAGGATGTCGTAGACGTTGGCGCCCATTGCCGGCATCACATTGATACCTATCAGGTTGCCAGCGGCGCGGGCAAAACCCTCGTTCACTTGCTCGCCATCGATCACCAGCACCTTCTTGCCCCAGTTCGCCTGCGCGAGCTGACCGGCAAGCGCCTTGGTCTTAACATCAGCGATGTCGAGCGTATCGACCACCACCAGACCCTGCATCGCCTTCGATGACAGCGCCATCTTAAGTCCGAGCGCCCGGATCTTCTTGTTAAGCGAAACGTCGAATTCACGGCGCCGTGCACCATGAGCCTTGCCGCCGCCGATGAACACCGGAGCCGCTCGATCACCATGCCGAGCAGTACCACCGCCCTTTTGGTTCCCGAACTTTTTGCCGGTGCGCGCTACGTCCGAACGCTCGCGTGTCGCACGGGCAATGCCGCGACGATTTTCGAGCTGCCAAGTTACAACACGGTGGAGGATGTCTGCGCGCGGCTCAACGCCGAACACTGCATCATTCAACTCGACGTCGCCCTTAGCGGCGGTTCCGTCGAGATTGGAAAGCTTGACCTTCACGACTTAGCCCTCCTGACCTTCGGTCGCAGCGACGGCTGCGGTATCTTCCGCAGGAGTGTCGGCAGCAGCCGGAGTTTCATTGCTGTTGGCAGCGCTCTTAAGGCCAGCCGGATACGGCGCTTCAGCGTGGCGCGAGACCTTCACTGAATCCTTAATCGTCATCCAGCTGTTCTTTGCGCCCGGGACTGAACCCTTGACGAAGATCAAACCGCGCTCATCGTCCACCCGGACGACTTCGAGGTTTTGCTGCGTGCGCTGGCGATCACCCATGTGACCGGCCATCTTCTTGTTCTTGAACACCTTGCCCGGATCCTGACGTTGGCCAGTAGAACCAAGCGCGCGGTGACTGATCGACACGCCGTGCGTTGCACGCATACCGCCGAAGCCCCAACGCTTCATGCCGCCCGCAAAGCCCTTGCCCTGCGTGTGGCCCGAAACGTCAACCAGCTGTCCGGGCACAAAGTGCGACGCCGCAATGGTTGCGCCAACATCAAGCGTGGCATCATCGGCTACGCGGAATTCAACCATGCGCGCCTTAAGCGACACTTCGGCCTTGGCAAAATGTTCACGCTGCGGCTTGGCAACGTTCTTCTGCTTGGCAGTGCCTGCGCCCAGCTGCACAGCGACATAACCGTCGCAGTCAGCGGTGCGGACTGAAACCACCTGGCAATTTTCCAGCGCCAAAACGGTTACGGGCACATGCCGTCCGTCTTCCTGGAACAGGCGGGTCATCCCCACCTTCTTGGCGATCACGCCGGTACGCATGATCCATACTCCTACAGAGGCCTGACGAGACCATCCCGCCAGGCATGTCCAGCCCATGTGTGATACGAGCCCCGTCCGGGCTGGGTGCTTCCTAGCAGGCCAAAGCCGCAGAAAAGCAAGACGGGGGACGCATGCCCGGCCATTTGACCGGAGGTATCCCTGTGTCCGCGCAGGTTGCCCCGCGAAGCTCCGGCCGAAGCCGGAAGGATTGCGCTGACGATTAGGCCAGCTTGATTTCGATGTTCACACCTGCAGCAAGGTCCAGCTTGGACAGTGCTTCGATGGTGGTCGGCGTTGACTGCACGATATCGAGCAGGCGCTTGTACGTCCGCACTTCGAACTGCTCACGCGACTTTTTGTCGATGTGCGGCCCGCGGTTTACGGTGAACTTCTCAATCTTGGTCGGAAGTGGAATGGGGCCCCGGATCAGCGCGCCAGTGCGGCGTGCGGTGTCCGCGATTTCACTCGTCGCTTGATCGAGCACCCGATGATCGAATGCCTTCAGGCGAATGCGGATATTCTGAGCTTCCATGTCCAACTACCGATGAGAAAGAGCCAAAAACAGACCAGACCGTGTTGCCCTTCCCAGTTGGGAAGGTGCAGCGCAGCCCGATAAAACCGGCCCGGGGGAAACGAATCTCCCCCGGGAGCGCGGCCTATATTACTTCGTGATCGTGCTGACAACCCCAGAACCGACGGTGCGGCCACCTTCGCGAATTGCGAAGCGCAGGCCTGGATCCATCGCAATCGGAGCAATCAGCTTGACGCCGATCGAAACGTTGTCACCCGGCATAACCATCTCGGTGCCCTCAGGGAGGACCACTTCGCCGGTCACGTCGGTGGTGCGGAAGTAGAACTGCGGGCGATAGTTGGCGAAGAACGGCGTATGACGGCCACCTTCGTCCTTCGACAGCACATAGACTTCAGCGTTGAATTCAGTGTGCGGGGTAACCGAGCCGGGCTTGCACAGCACCTGGCCGCGCTCAACGTCTTCACGCTTCAAACCGCGAACCAGTGCGCCGATGTTGTCGCCAGCTTCACCCTGATCGAGCAGCTTGCGGAACATTTCGACGCCAGTAACGACTGTCTTCTGGGTGTCGCGCAGGCCGATCACTTCGACTTCTTCGCCGACCTTGACGATGCCAGTTTCGATGCGGCCGGTCACAACAGTGCCACGGCCAGAGATCGAAAACACGTCTTCCACCGGCATCAGGAACGGCTTGTCGGTCGGACGCGGGGGCTGCGGGATGAATTCGTCCACTGCCTTCATCAGCGCGTAGATCGATTCCTTACCGATGTTATCATCGCGGCCTTCGAGTGCGGCCAGCGCCGAACCCGGGATCACAGGGATCGCGTCGCCATCGAAGCCATAGAAGCTGAGCCGCTCGCGGATTTCCATTTCGACCAGTTCAAGGATTTCAGCGTCGTCGACCTGATCAACCTTGTTCATGTAAACGACCAGCGAAGGCACGCCGACCTGACGGGCGAGCAGGATGTGCTCGCGGGTCTGCGGCATCGGGCCGTCAGCAGCGTTCACCACCAGGATTGCGCCGTCCATCTGCGCGGCGCCGGTGATCATGTTCTTCACATAGTCGGCGTGGCCCGGGCAATCGACGTGCGCGTAGTGGCGGTTCGCGGTTTCATATTCGACGTGCGCCGTCGAAATGGTGATGCCACGTTCGCGCTCTTCAGGCGCCTTGTCGATGTTTGCATAGTCGGTGAACGTCGCGCCGCCGGTTTCAGCGAGCACCTTGGTGATCGCTGCGGTCAGCGTGGTCTTGCCATGGTCAACGTGACCGATAGTGCCGATGTTGCAGTGCGGCTTGTTCCGCTCAAACTTAGCCTTAGCCATTGTCTCAAACCTTCTTTCGCTTTGATGTGAATCTGCGGGGTCTAGGCGGCACCCGATGAATCAGGCGCCGCCCCTAGTCCTATCTCGCCGCTTAGGCAAGCTTCTCCTTGATCTCGGTCGCGACATTCGCCGGAACCTCGTCATAGTGGGAGAAAAACATCGAGTAGTTGGCCCGGCCCTGGGTGAACGAGCGCAGCTGGTTCACATAGCCGAACATGTTCGCCAGCGGAACCAGCGCCTCGACCGCCTGGGCATTGCCCCGGGTGTCGGTGCCCTGAATCTGGCCGCGGCGCGAGTTCATGTCGCCAATGACGTCACCCAGGTAATCCTCGGGAGTGACGACTTCGACCTTCATGATCGGCTCGAGCAGCTTGATGCCCGATTTCTGCGCCACTTCGCGCATCGCGCCACGTGCACAGATTTCGAACGCCAGCGCCGATGAGTCGACATCGTGATACGCGCCGTCGGTCAGGTGAACCTCGAAATCGATGATCGGGAAGCCGATCAGCGAACCAGTCTCGGCGGTTTCGCGCATGCCCTTCTCTACCGACGGAATATATTCCTTGGGGACGTTGCCGCCCTTGACCTCGTCGACGAACACCACGCCGGACCCGCGTTCGCCCGGCTCGACGGTGAACTTGATCCGGCCGAACTG
>JANORN010000200.1:0-3194 GCA_031415355.1 Novosphingobium sp.
CAAGCCGCGCTCGACCCGCAGGACGCCGAGGCCGCATTTGGCCGCTACAGCGAAGTCTACCAGCCGGCGATTGATGGCCACGCGCCGATCTGGGCCAAGCGGCATGGCTGAAGCCGCGCGCCGCATCCTGGACGTGCTGGACACGGGGCCGCGCTTTACGGCGGCTGATGCGGCGGCGCTGAATGCGCGGTTTGCCGGGGTGGCGACGCGCGAGATGCTGGCGGCGGTGCTGAAGGAAGGCCTCGCTGGCCGGATCGCGGCGGTCTCCAGTTTTGGCGCGGAAAGCGCGATACTGCTGCACTTGCTGGCCAGCATCGATCCCGCTGTGCCGGTGCTGTTCCTGGAAACCGGCAAGCATTTTCCCGAAACGCTGGCCTATCGCGACGAATTGACGGCGCGGCTGGGCTTGAGCAATCTGATCAACCTGACCCCCGATGCTGTCGTACTGACCCAGCGCGACGAGAGTGGGCTGCGCTGGTCCTATGACCCCGATGGCTGCTGTGAGGTTCGCAAGGTGCAGCCGCTGGCCAAGGCGCTGGCGGACTTTGACGCGACCCTGACCGGCCGCAAGGGCTTTCAAAGTGCCACCCGCGCTGGCCTGGCGACTTTTGAACTCGACAGCACCGACTTCGCCGGACGGCTCAAGCTCAACCCGCTGGCCGGATGGACCAGCGACCAGATCGCCGCCTATTTCACCGCCACGGGCCTGCCGCCGCATCCGCTGGTGGCGCAGGGCTATCCCTCAATCGGCTGCATGCCCTGCACCAGCAAGGTCGCCCCCGGCGAAGACGCCCGCTCGGGCCGCTGGAAGGGCTGGGACAAGACCGAATGCGGGATCCACGTTGATGGCGCGGCGAGCGAACTGCCGCCGGGCTACGATCCGGCGTTCTAAGGCCTACCCAGCCACCGACCGAACGGCACGATCTTGTTGTCCGCATCGTGCCCGATATCGGCGCGGCCCAGATAAGGCACCCCCGCAATGCCGCACCAGTGCCGCGTGACCTCCTCGGCGGTCAGCCCGAAATCCGGATCGTTTAGCGGCACCGCGTTGCAGCGCCCTAGTCGCAGGCCCTTCGCCTGCTGGAACATCGCGGTCTGCGCCAACTGGCACAAGCTGCGATCGATTCGGTACATGTGCTCGGACACTTCTTCGATCAGCAGCTCATGCCCCGCCAAATCGGGTTCGAACGGCGTGCCGATCAAGTGGCACAGCACGGTCAGGTTGAAGGCCATGGCCTGGCTGCCGGGCACCAAGCCGCGTTCCAGCGTATCGGGCGCGCGTTCCACCAGCCAGCGCAGTGCGCGCGTTGCCGCCGCTTCACCGCCAACACGAAATAGATCCTGCACTACCGGCCCATGCGCCACCTGCGCTGCGCCGCGCTGATAAAGCCCGGCCAGCAGCGTGCCCGCGTCGCTGTAGCCCAGCCAGGGCTTGGCGAGCGCAGCAGCGGACAGGCCCGGCACCACCTCAAACGCGATCCGGCCCGAGCCATAGCCCCCGCGCCCGAACCAGATCGCGTCGATCGCAGGTGCTTCGGCATAGTCCAGCAGTGCCGCCGCGCGGGTCGGATCGTCTCCAGCGAAGTGGCCGCATACGTCGAAGCAAGCCGGATGAAACCGCAGCTCCACTTCGCTGCCATACAGCGCGCGGACCAGCTCTTGCGCGGGTTCGGCAATCGCTGCGTCCATCCGTGAGGCGGTGGCAATCACCCCGATCCGGAACGGGCGTCCGCTCACAGCCATTGGTTGCTCCGATACCACTCTGCGGTCGCTTTCAGCCCATCGCGGGTCAGTACTTGGGGCCGCCACAGACTGCGCGGCGGGCGCGCTGCGTCGCTCGCCACCCAATCGGGATGCGCCATATAGCGCGCCCGGTCGAGCGTCAGCTTGGCCTTGCCCCTGCGCAGGAACTTATCAACGCGCGCCGCTTGTTCCAGCGCCGGCTGGCTGAGATGCAGCACCCACGGACGGCGGCCCATCGCCCAGCCAATCGCGCGCGCCAGTTCATAGTGGCTCCAGCCCTGCTTGCGTCCGTCATCGGGTTCAAAACTGCGGCCCGTGACGCCCTCCCCGCCTGGGATCAGCGCCAGCAGCAGCCGCGCCAGATCATCGACGTGGATCACCGAGCTGTGCCCGTCGCGCGGCGGCATCGGCATCACTCCCCAGCGGGCGAGGCGAAACATTTCGAAGATCTCCGCATCGCGCGGGCCATAGATCGCGGGCGGGCGGACTATCGTCCAGTCCAGTCCGCTGGCCATGACCAGCTTTTCCGCGCGCGCCTTGCTCGCACCATAGGCCGACAGCTCCGGCTCGCGCGCAGACAGCGACGAGACGTGGATCAAGCGCGGCACCCCCGCCGCCTTGGTCGCTTCGATCACGTTGAGCGAACCGCGCACGTTGCCGCTTTCGAACGCGGCGGGATCATTGACCACCCCGGCCACATGCATGACGGCTTCGGCCCCGCTGACCAGCTCGCGCAAGGCCGCTGCATTATCGAGATCACCGCGCACCCAAGTGACCCCGGGGCGCGGGTCTTGCGCGCGGCGCGTGAGCGCCTGCACCGCGATCCCCGCCGCCAGCGCCCGGTCCACCAACGTCTGCCCGACAAAGCCGGTTGCGCCGGTGACCGCGATGGTCACAGCAGCACCAGTTGATCACGGTGAACCACTGCCGAACGCGGCGCATAGCCCAGCAGTGCGGCATGTTCGCCCGATTGCCGCCCCATCAGCGCGGTGCATTCTGCCGCATCATATTCGACTAGGCCCTGCGCCAGCACCGCGCCCTTGTCGCTGCGGATCGCCACGGCATCACCGCGCTGGAACACGCCGTCGATCCCGGTGATCCCGGCGGCGAGCAGGCTGGAGCCCTGCCCCAGCGCGCGCACGGCCCCGGCATCGATCACCAGCGTACCTTTCAGCCGCAGCCGCCCACCCAGCCAGGCCTTGCGGCCCGCATCCTTGCGCAGCGGCAGGAACAGCGTACCGATCCCCTGCGAAGTCGCCCGCGCAATCGGCGCATCGTGCAATCCTGAGGCAATCGCCAGTGCAATCCCGGCGCGCTCGGCAATCTCGGCGGCTTGCAGCTTGCTGGTCATCCCGCCGGACCCCATGCCGGAGCTGCTGCCGCCGCTCGCCATCGCGTGAATTTCTGCAGTTACCCCGCGCACTTCGGGCAGCAATCGCGCGCCGGGCTGC
>JANORN010000201.1:0-8377 GCA_031415355.1 Novosphingobium sp.
CAGTCCGCCCAGCATGCCCTTCTGTTCATCGGGTACAGTATCCCCGGCCCAGGCCGTCAGCGGGGCCAGCAGCAGGTTGAGCGCGAGTTGCCAGATGACGATCAGACCCAGCAGAACCGGCGGAGAGGAGACGTGCGGCACGGCCAGCAGCAACCCGCATGACAGCACCAGCCCGGCGGTGGCCCAGCCCCGGCGGGAGCCGTAGCGGTCGCTGAGCCAGCCCGCCGCGATATTGCCGAGACTCGCCGCCAGCGCGCCCACGAAAGCGATCCGCGCCAGCAAGCCCAGCGCCTCGGCCCCCGCCATCGCCTGTACTTGCAACGGCAACAGGATCGTCAGAAACGGGATATAGGCAATCGATCCGCCGCAGACTGCGAGTGCATAGAGCGCCAGAAACCGGGTCGATTGTCGCGGCGGTGGCAGCGCTGGATGCAGCGCTGGATGCAGCGGCGGTTGCAGCGGTTCAGGCGTCATGGCCGCGCGGCGGGGCGGTGCTGCCGCGTTCAACCAGTGTGCCGGTGACGATCACCGGCGCGGCGTTGGCGGAATCGTTGCCCAGGGTAATCAACAGTTCGACCGCTTTGGCAAAGGTTGCCGCCACCGGCTGATCGATCGCCGTCAACTGCGGCTGGGTGAACCGCGCCACCGGGGAATTATCAAAGCTGATCAGCGACAGGTCACCTGGCACCGCAATCCCTTGCTGCTTGGCCGCATCGAGCAGGGCCAGGCACATCTGGTCATTGCTGGCGATGATCGCGGTCGGGCGCGGGGTCTGGGCGAACAGCACCGCCGCTGCCGCCGCGCCGCTGGCATAGCTGAAGTCGCCGCGCGCCAGCAGGTCATCGCAGGCCAGCCCCGCCGCCGCCAGCGCCGCGCGCCACCCGGCGATGCGCCATTCGGACAAGCTGTATTCATCCGGTCCGGCCACAAACCCGATCTGCCGATGGCCCAGACCCAGCAGATGTTCGGTCGCCAGCCGCGCCGATCCTTCATCGTCCATGGTCATTGCCATGCCCGGCCCCGGCTGCACCGATCCGATCCGCGCAAACGGGATCCGGCGCTGCTGCAACAGCCCGGTGATCTGCGGGTTTTCGGAATGCGGCGGGGTCAGGATCACGCCGTCTGGCTGCAAGGCAGAGATTGTCGCGCCCAGTTCGCGCTCAACATGATCGCTGTGGGTATCGACCAGCTCGAAGATCATCCGGTAGCCATATTCGGCGCATTTCAGCATGCCGCCTAGCAGCATCTGATCGACCCAGTCATTCCCTTGCCGCGCCTGCCAATCGGCAATCGTCCGTTCGCGGTCATTGATCGCCAGAATCAGGTAAGACCGCGACCCGCTCATCCGCTGGGCGGCGATCGACGGAACATAACCCAGCTTGTCAATCGAAGCCTGGACCCGGGCCTTCATCGCCGGCCGCACGTTGGGCTCGTTGTTGATCACGCGGCTGACCGTCTGCAACGAGACCCCCGCGTCCTCGGCAACGTGCTTGATCGTGATCGCTTGGCGGCGTCTCGCCATGGTTCAGTCGCCCCCCGGCTGCCCCTGCATGCAAGCCAGACCGGTATCGCGATCTGCGCTGCATTGGTAGATGCGAATCCAGTCGATCAGGAATTCGGCGGGGGTAACCCCGTTCGCTACCCCCAAATCGTTGTTTTCTTCCGCCAGTTTGCCGCCGATGGCCAGATTTGCCATGATATAGAACGGCTGGTCAAATGGCGCGTCACGGTTGCCTTTGGCTTTGGGAGAAGCTGTCCGCCACTGCGCCGCCGTGACCTCCCAGTACAAGCGCCCATCCAGATAGAACCGCATCAGCCCTTTGCCCCAATCGAGCCGCCAGACGTGGAAATCATCCGACGGTAGCGCCTGATCCGGCAAAGCCACCCGCGTTACCGCCAGTTCGTTGCGCGGCGGGGCGCTGCCGAAGTGGAGCGCGCTGATCATCCGGTTTTCACCGCGCGTGCCCTGGCAGACCAGGCAAGTGGCCCCCAGATTGACCCCTTCCAGAATATCGATCTCGCCCGACAGCGGCCAGCCCCCGTAGCGGTCATCGGCGGGCATCATCCACACCGCTGGCCAGGTGCCTTGCCCTTTGGGCGGCCTGGCGCGGAATTCGATCCGGCCATAGCGCCAGCTGGCGATCCCGCGCGTGCGGACCTTGCCCGAGGTGAACGGCTGGGTGCGGTTGGGATTGGGCATTGCGGCGATTTCGGGCGGGCGATCGGGTCCGGTGAAGCGTTCCTGCCGCGCAATCAGGTGCAGATAGCCGTCCGCGACGCGGATATTCTCGGCCCGGGCCGTATAGCACTGCCGCTCCTCGTTACCGCCGCCCCAGCAGGACTTTTCGGGCTTCCAGCGCTTGCGATCAAGCGCGGTGCCGCTGAACTCGTCGGACCAGACCAGTTCCCACCCGCCATTTGCCGGGACAGTGATCGGAGCTTCTGCGCTGGCAGAAGTGGCCAGCACAGCGGCGGCTAGCAGGGCGGTACGCAACGTAGTCATGGTCTGGTCCTTCGCCGGGGATGCTAGCGCTGCCGTTCCCAGACGCAAGCCGGGCCCCGCTCACGAATGAACGGGGCCCGGCGCTGCGCATTCACGGGCAGAATTGCATGCGATCAGAAATCAAACCGCGCCAGGAAGGTATAGCGGCGATCATTGCGGAAGGCCGAGCGGGTGGCGCGGGTGCCCTGGAAGTCGATCACCTGGCTGGTGCGGGTGACTTCATCGAGCAGATTGACCCCTTGCACGCCCAGCTTGATATGCTCGTTGAGCGTGATGAAAATCGAGGCGTCCAGCTGGCCGGTGCTTTCCCCGTAAATCGGCGAGAACGGGAAAATCACGTCGCGCGGGGTTTGCAGAAAGTCCGATCGCCAGTTGTAGGCCACCCGCGCAGCAAACGGACCTTGTTCATAGAACAGCACGGCGTTGACGGTATGCTTTGATACTCCGGCCAGCGGCAATTCACCCGTGAACGGGCTCTGTTCCGCGCCCAGGTTGGAGTTGTTGAACTCGCCCGCATCGACATAGGTATAGGTCAGCTGCGATCCCAGCCCGCCCAGAACACTGGGGAGGAAGTCGTAGGTCTGCTGATAGGAGATCTCGACCCCCTTCAGCGTGCCGCCATCGCTGTTGACCGGGGTGTTGAAGATGATGTCCGTATTAGTACCGCTCGGCGAAGTGAAGTTCCGAACGATAGCTCCGCCGTTGATGATATAGCTGATATCCTTGACGAAGCCTGCCACCGACAGCGAGCCGACATCATCCCAATACCATTCGAACGAGAGGTCATAATTCCACGATTGAACCGGCCGCAGGAAGCGATTGCCGGTCCCGATGCCAAGCAGCGGGCCGGTCGCCTGAGTGCCGCCGGCGCGCAGGTTGTTGGTATTGTCAAACGCACCACCGCCAGAGGCATAGGCGGACAGATCGGGACGCGAAATGCCCTTGGTGATCGCGCCGCGCACCAGGATGCCGTTACCGAAATCAAACCTGGCGTTAAAGCTGGGCAGCCAGTTGCCGTAGGTTATGTCCAGCGGATCGGGAATGACCTCACCCGTGAACAAGGCCGCATATTGGGCCTGGCGCGCCGGGCTGAGCGCGCAATAGCCTGGTACCGGAGTAATGTTTTGCTGCGCGATGAAGGCGCAGGAGCCTTGAACCTCAGCCAGCTGAACCACGCCGTCGCGATTGCCGTTGTTGTCGAAGAAGTCCGGGCTGGGCAGAGTGAACGAGCCGCCGCTCTGCACTCTTGACCGGATATAGCGCAGACCGATGTTGCCGGTCAGCTTGACGTCGCCGAGGTCTGTACCGAAATCGACCCGGGCATAGGCAGCCATGGTAGTTTCGGCGACGTCGGAAATTTCACCCACGGTCCAGGGTCCGCCTGGCACGGCATTGCTGCGCGCCGAAATCGGGAACCAGGCGATAGGGGTCAGGGTATAGGCGGTGATCGCATTGGCCTGCGTCCGCACCGCGCCGCTGAGGTAATCGGCGACCAGATTGTCCCCGCCAAAGAAGAACGCCGAACCGTTGCCGAACGGCACTGGCGCATTGCCGCGCTGGAAACCTTCGCCAAACGGGCTGCGCAATTGCGCCGAATTGGGGAAATCGCGGACATAAGCCCCGCCGCAGCCGAAGGCCTGAAAATCGCCGCAGTTCCAGTTGCCGCCGCGCCCGGTCCACGGCGCGCCAAGGTTACCCCAGTTGGAGAAATTGGCACTGCGGGTCACGCGGCTGCGATCACCCCAGCGCGCGCCGAACCGTGCCTTCTTGAAAAAGCCATCATCGCTGACGTCGTAATCGGCATCAAACCGTGCCGTCGTCAGCTTGCCTTCATTGGCCACCTGATTGTCGATCAGGAACCAATAGAACGTGCGCGAGGGATCGTTGAAATAGCTGGCGGGGGAGGTGGTTCCGCCCGGCACCAGGAACTGCACCTGCGGCGTATCCCCGCCATTGTCGATCGCGACATCGGTATAGGTCTGCATCGCCGAGATGAAGCCGTTTTCCGTGCGGTCCGAACGGATGTGCTGAACCTCAAAATTCAGCCGCAGCCGGTCCGTCGGGTTCAGCTTTAGCTGGGCCGAAAAGTCTTCGGTCATCGCTTCGTCTTCGCGCTGGAACCGCAGCAGTTCGGTGGGAAGCCCGCGGCCGCCGGTAAACGGCTGCAATTGCGTCAGGGTGCCGCTGATAAACTGGTTGCCTTGGAAGACCGGGGTCGTGCCCGGCGCGATCACCGGGAACAGCGCATCATCGTTGACCAGCGCCAGCACCGCAAATTCGTTGAGCGTGGCGGCGGTTTCCGCGCGCAGGTATTCGACCGTGAGCAGCGCCGCACCGTCATTGCTTTGCCACTGGCCAACAGCGGACCAGGCATTGCGGTCGCGCGTCAGTTCGGTGGTGCGCACGCCCGCGCCCTTGGGCACGAACACCGCGCCCGCTGGCGGGAAGTTGCTGGCGTTGAATTGCGTTGCGCCGCTGATCCCGCCCGAACCAACCGGGCGCACCCGCAGGCACGGACCGTTCAAGCCCGCCGCACGATAGCACGGATCGGTGATCTGCGAGGCGTCGGTGCGCGTCACCAGCTCTGACTGGGCATAGGCCAGCTGCAAGCCAAAAGTACCGATTGCGGTTTCAAACGTGCTCGAACCCAGGACCGAGAAGCCGGGCGACCATTCCTTGGCCATGTCCCCGTAATTGCCCTCGACGGTCCCGGCGATGTGCAAGCCCGGATTGTCGAGCGGCTTGCGCGTGACGAGGTTGACCGTGCCGGAAATGCCGCCATCGATCATGTCGGCAGTCGCGCTTTTGAACACTTCGACCCGGCCCAGCAATTCGGGCGACACATCGTTGAACGACAGTTCGCGCCCGCCATTGGCCGAAAAGATGTCGCGCCCGTTGAGTTCCGAGCGCACAAACGTCAGCCCGCGGATGATCACACCCGACCCTTCGACCGAGAACCGGTCCGGATCGTTGCGCTGTTCGAAGCGCGAGATATTTACGCCTGGCACCCGCTGCAGCGCTTCGGCGACCGAGCGATCAGGCAGTGCGCCAATATCTTCGGCGCTGATCACATCGACCAAGGTATCAGCGTCGCGCTTGATGCTCTGTGCATTTTCCAGCGCGCGGCGATAGCCCGAAACGACGATGCCCTGCTCTTCCTCAGGAGTTTCAGCCGCCGCAGCTTCCTCGGCCGCAGCCGCCTGGGCCAGTGCCGGCTGTGCCGCAAACAGGCTGAACACCAGACTGGACGCCGTGGCCAGCGCCAGCGAGCGATAGGTTGCAACCGTTCCGAACATGGATTTGCGAGCCACGCGATCCTCCCTCAATACCTGTGCCGACGGGTATGATTCCCATCGTTCGCTTTCAAGCTACCGCAAATTGAGAGCGTTCACAATACCCAAAAAGGAACGTTCACATTTGGCCGCACCGCGTTATGATCGCGCCACAAATGGAGGGCTTCATGGCAATCGATCACATCGTCATCGTCGGCGGGGGTACGGCCGGATGGATGGCGGCGGCGGCGCTTTCGCGCCTGCGCGCGGGCCGCCCGGTGGCGATCACGCTGGTCGAATCCGAGGAGATCGGCACAGTCGGCGTGGGCGAGGCCACGATCCCGCCGTTCCTGGATTTCAACCGCTTGCTGGAAGTGGACGAGCGTGAAATGCTGGGCGCGGTCCAGGGCAGTTTCAAGCTGGGCATCCAGTTCGTCAACTGGGGCAAGCTGGGCGATAGCTATATCCACCCCTTCGGGAATTACGGCTATCAGATCGGCGGAATGTCGTTCCACCACTTGTGGCACCGCTATCGCCAGGGCGGCGATCAACGCCCGATTCAGGTGTTCAATCTGGAGACGATGGCCGCGCATTTCGGCCGGTTCGCCCGCACCGAGGACTACCAACGCGAAGATCTGCCGCCGATCAACTACGCTTACCACATCGATGCGGGCCGCTATGCGCGGTTCCTGCGCGGCTATGCGGAAAAGCGCGGCGTGGTGCGGCGCGAAGGCCGGGTGGCCGATGTGGCGCTGCACGCCGAGACCGGCCACGTCACTGCGATCACGATGGATCAGGGCGATGTCATCAGCGGCGATCTGTTCATCGATTGCTCGGGTTTTCGCGGGCTGCTGATCGAACAGGCGCTGAAGACCGGGTACGAGGACTGGAGCCACTACCTGCCCTGCAACCGCGCGGTCGCGCTGCCGTGCCTGCGCGAAGATGGCAGCGGCCCCCTGCCCTACACCCGCGCCACCGCGCACAGCGCCGGGTGGCAATGGCAAGTGCCGTTGCAACACCGCAACGGCAACGGCCACGTCTATTGCAGCAGCTTCATGGGCGATGATCAGGCGCTGGATATTCTGGTGAACAACATCGCGGGCAAGCCGCAGGCCGATCCCAATTTTCTGCGCTTCACCACCGGGCGGCGCAAGAAGTTCTGGAACAAGAACGTGATCGCGCTGGGGCTGGCTTCGGGCTTCATGGAACCGCTCGAATCGACCTCGATCCACCTGATCAACACCGGGATCAACAAGCTGATCGCGCTGCTTTCGCTCGACGGGGTAACGCAGGCGCAGGAGGATGCGTTCAACCGGCTGACCGGCAAGGAATACGAACGGATCCGCGACTTCCTGATCCTGCATTATAACGCCACCACCCGCAGCGACAGCCCGTTCTGGGACTATTGCCGGACGATGCCGGTGCCCGACAGTTTGACTGAAAAGACCGAGCTGTTCCGGCTCAACGGGCAAATCTTTCGCGAAGATGACGAGCTGTTCACCGAAACCAGCTGGGCGGCGGTGATGATGGGGCAAGGGATCACGATGGCGGGGCGGAATCCAATGATCGACGGCCTGCCCGAACCGGCCACTCGCCAGGAGTTTGACGCAATCGAGCAATCGGTGCGTTATGTGGTGCAGCACATGCCGGAGCACGGTGATTACCTTAAGAAATATTGTCCGGCCGCGGCATAAATAACGCGCCGCACTGCAACCTTTTGCGGCGCGGCAGCGAATAAGATTAGAACCAGCAGAAGGAGCGGGAAATCCCGCATACAGCCATGACGCATTCTGATCACATCCCGGCCGCGCCGCGCCGCACCCGTTCCAGCCAGGCCGTGCTGGCATTGCTCGTCCTGATCAGCGCGGCGTGCCAGCAACCGGCGACTGCGGGCGAGCGCACGGTTCAGGCACCCGCCGCCACACGCCCGGCCAAGGAAGCGCCCGCGCTGCAAACCGCCGTGTTCGCCGGCGGCTGCTTCTGGGGCGTGGAAGGCGTGTTCAGCCACGTTAAAGGCGTGTCCAGCGTGCTGACCGGCTATCACGGCGGGACGGCGACGAGCGCCAGTTATGATACGGTCAGCGCCGGATCAACCGCTCATGCTGAAGCAGTCCGGGTCACCTATGATCCGGCCAAAGTCCGCTATGATCAATTGCTGCAAGTGTTCTTTTCGGTGGTCGCCGATCCGACCCAGCTGAACCGGCAGGGCCCCGATACCGGCGCGCATTACCGCTCCGCACTGGTGCCAATGAACGCCGAGCAACGCGCGGTTGGCACTGCCTATCTGGCGCAATTGCGCAAGGCGGGCATCTGGAAAGCCCCGATCGTCACCCGGATTGAACCCTACCAGCGGTTCCACGCGGCAGAACGCTATCATCAGGATTTCATGCACAAGAACCCCAAACACCCTTATATTCAGGCTTGGGACGTGGCGAAAGTGAACGCGCTCAAGCGGCAGTTTCCGGGGCTGTATCAGGCGCAGTTCACGACTGGCTGAGTTTGCAATGCCCGGTCAACGCATCCGCTTGGCCGGATAGGGCGAGCCGTCTTTGTGAAAATACCTGTTCCCATCAAACGTCATGTCGATATCCGAATAGGCTCC
>JANORN010000202.1:0-12473 GCA_031415355.1 Novosphingobium sp.
GCCAGCTGATCGATACGCAATTGGTCGGCGAATTCATGCTCAATCCCGATCTGAAGCTGGAACTGCGCGGCAGCTATGCCAATTCGCAGCGCGAAGCCCCGGGCGAGCTGTTCTTCGAATATGTCCGCACCAATGCCGCCGCCGATCCATTCGGGGCGTTTTTCGTTAACCGGTTGAACAACGGCAACGGCGGCGACGCGCGCGTAACCTATTCAGACCTCAACGAAGATCTGTGGGCGGGCGGCGTTGACCTGTCGTACAAGCTCTCGCCCGCGCTGACCGTCACGGTGGGCGGCGCCTATACCAACACCCACCGCACCAGTTCGCGCCGCGATTTCCGGTTCCTGGCGCCGAACAACTTCCCCACTGGCGTGGGCATGTTCCGGCCCGATCTGCTGCTTCAGCCCAATCTGGTCGATTATTTCGGGATCGAACTGATCGAAACCGACGAAGGCAATCCGGCATTCGACGCGCGGATGATCAATTGGGCGGGCTATGCCAAGGGCAATTGGCAAATGACCGATGCCTTGAGCCTGGACATCGGCGTGCGGTATGAAAAGGCTGATCAGACGGTCAATCCGATCCAGGTGTTCACGGTGCCGGGCGCGTCAACCGCCGGGACTGCGCTGAACAATGCCTATTGGCTGCCGGGCGCGACGCTGACCTGGCAGGTCCGCAATGACATGCAGTTCCGCCTGGCCGGATCGAAGACGATTGCGCGCCCGCAGTTCCGCGAACTGATCAACCAGCCGTACTTCGATCCCGATACCAACCGCCCTTATCGCGGCAATCCGCTGTTGATCGACAGCCAGCTGTACAATGCGGAAGCCCGGTTCGAATGGTACTTCTCGCCCGATCAGCGCGCGTCAGTCGCGGGCTTCTACAAGCGGCTGGATAACCCGATTGAATCGTTCCTCAGCGGCGGTGATCTGACCACGTCCTTCGCCAACGCCCCGCGCGCGACGCTGTACGGGGCCGAGCTGGAGCTGCAAAAGCAGTTCGACCTCAGTAGCCTGGGCGGCGAAACCGGGTTCTTCAACGGCCGCCGGATTGTGGCGATTGCCAACTACACCTTCACCAAGTCCGAACTGCAGGTGGCGGCGGGCGATACGACCACGGTGTTCGGTGCGGCATCAACCATCGCGACCGACTATTTCCGCGATGGCACGCCGATGACCGGACAATCGGACCATATCGTCAACCTGCAACTGGGTCTGGAACATGCCGACCGGCTGTCCCAGCAGACCATCCTGCTGACCTACGCCAGCGACCGTGTGATCAGCCGCGGCCTGAACGGCTCCCCGCCGCAGCCCGACGTGATCGAACGCCCGGGCCTGCGGCTCGATTTCGTCGCGCGCGAGGGGATCGATGTGGGCGGCGCGGAGGTTGAGGTGAAGTTCGAGGTCCGCAATCTCACTGGCCAGAACCACGAGGAATATCAGATTTCGGGCGCGAACCGGATTGATACCAACAGCTTTGATGTGGGCCAGTCGGTGGCATTGTCGATGTCGGTCAAGTTCTGACAGCCAGATACAACTGCACACACGAAGGGGCCCGGTTCGCAAGAACCGGGCCCTCATTTTTTGCTTTGAAGCAATAGTTCGGGGTCACAGCCGGTCGAGAATATACCCTAGCGAGCGCACCGTGCGCAGCGGATCGCCTGCCCCGGCCTGTCTCAAAGCCCGCCGCAGCCGCCCGATCCAGACATCTACCGTGCGTTCGTCAATCGGCGGGTCCTGCTTGCCTAGCGCCTCGATCAGCTGAAACCGCGTGAACACCCGCCCCGGATGTTCAACCAGAAATCGCAGCAGCCGAAATTCGTTGGGCATCAGGGGGATGTTGCGATCCTGCCACCGCGCTTGAAACGCCGCCACATCAATGGTCAGCTCGCCAAAGGTCAGCAGGCGGCTGGTGGTGGGTTGCGCCAGCCCGGTCTGCGACGCCAGCAGCCGGTCCAGAATCTCTGTCCGCGTTGGCCGCCCGGCCAGATAATCATCCGCGCCCGCGCGCATCGCCCGCCGCCCGCTTTCCGGATCACCTTCGTCGATCAGGATCGTGATATGCGCTTCGGCGGTACGCGGATCGCAGCGCATCCGGCGGCACAGCTCTAGCCCGGAGATCTGCGGCATCGCCCAATCGATGAACGCCCACAACGGGCCGTCCATCACCGGCAGTTCGCCAATCGACATCAGCCGATGAAAGATGATCCGGCATTCGGCGGTTTCAAACGGCGCAGTTCCGCCGGCCAGGTCGGTAGTATGAAGCACGTTGACACGGTGCATGGTACGAAAACCCCTTGCTTGCCGTGCCACTATTGCTGCTGGTTGTGACGTATGCGTGACGTTTTGATGACTTGCGCCGATTCATCTGCTGGTAATCGCGGCGAGGAACACGCGGTGTTCTGAAAGCGCTGGTGGGCGCCGCTTGTCCGCTTCGTGTTCAGTCAGCGCGCCGGTAATCGCGGCGACAAACTGATCGGATGCGCGCGCCCAGGTGAACCGCGATCCGAACACCGCTGCAGCGCTGCGATCCATGCGCAAGGCCCGCGCAATCGCAAACTCCAGATCGACGTCAAGCGCGCCGACCGTGGCGGGAAAATCGCCGTCAACTCCGCGTCCGTCGGCACCCAGGATATCGATCGGACCGGCGACCGGATAGGCTGCGACCGGCAAGCCACAGGCCAGCGCTTCGATCACCACCAGGCCAAAGGTATCGGTCCGGCTGGGGAAGACGAAGCAATCGGCGGCGCGATAGGCGCTCGCCAGGTCTTCACCCGCCAGTGCGCCCAGGAAATGCGCTTCAGGATAGCGACGCTGAAGGTCTTCGAGCGCCGGACCATCGCCGACCACAACCTTGCTGCCAGAGGTGTCCAGTTCAAGGAACGCTTCGAGGTTCTTTTCCGCAGCGACTCGGCCAACCGAAAGCAGGATTGGGCGCGGTAGATCGGCCATGGCGGCCAGTGCGGACCCATCTGGACGGAACAGCGCCTGATCAATCCCGCGCCCCCAGCGGCGGGTTCGGGCAATCCCGCGCTGTCCCAGTTCGCTCGCCAGACTATCTGTGGCGGCCAGCACTGCCCGGCTCGGCCCGTGGAACCGCCGCATCAGCGGCCAGAACCGCTCCGCGCTGATCCCGGTGCGGATCGCGACATAGTCTGGAAAACGGGTGTGGAACGCGCTGGTGAACGGGACTTTGTGCGCCTTGCACCAGCTCCGCGCACTCCAGCCGATCGGGCCTTCGGTAGCAATGTGGACGATATCTGGGGCGAAGGCGTGAAGCATTTTGCGCACGTTGAAGCGCGGCGCCATCGCCAGCCGGATCGACGAATAGCCAGGCATTGGAAAGGTCAAAAATTGCTCTGGCGTGATCAGTTCCACCTCGTAGCCGCGCTGGTGCAGTTCGGCGACCGTCGCGGCGAGCGTGCGAACCACGCCGTTGACTTGCGGGTGCCAGGCGTCAGTGACGATTGCGATCCTCATGCTGCGGTCTCCAAGGCTGAGGTGGTGGTGATTTCTGCGGCGCATTCGGCAGCCCAATCAAGGATCTGCATCGCGCCGCTGCGGTCTTCGACCAGCGCCGTGCAGCTTTCGACCCAGTCGCCGTCGTTGTAATAGGTGATGTCACCGATCTGGCGGATTTCGGCGCAGTGGATGTGGCCGCAGACGATCCCGTCGAACCCGCGCTCATGCGCCTCACGCGCCACGGCTTCTTCAAAGCTGCCGATATACTGCACCGCGTTCTTCACCTTGCGCTTCAGGTGCGCTGACAGCGACCAATAAGGCAGTTGCAACCGGCGGCGGACCGCGTTGACCAGCACATTGGCGCGCAGCAGCAAATCGTAGGCCTGATCGCCCAACACCGCGAGCCAGCGGGCATAAAGCACCACCCCGTCAAAACTGTCGCCATGGGTGATCAGCAAGCGGCGGCCATCGGCGGTCACGTGGATCGCTTCCAGCCGCAGCTCGATCCCGCCGAAACTGAACCCGGCGTAGTCACGGAACATCTCGTCATGATTGCCCGCGACGAACACCACGCGGGTGCCGCGATGCGCCATTTTGAGCACGCGGCGGACCACTTCGTTGTGCTGATCAGGCCAGTACCAGCCTTTGCGCAAGCGCCAGCCATCGATAATGTCGCCCACCAGATACAGCGTTTCGCATTCGATGCTGCGCAGGAAATCGACCAGCAACGCCGCGTTGCAGCCGCGCGTGCCCAGATGAACATCGGAAATCCAGACGGTGCGATATTTGCGCTTGGGCTGAAAGCCTTTGGGATCGGGCAGCGCCAGCCACCCGGGGATATTGCCTTTGGCGCTGTCAAAGGACGGCGGCGCATCGAGCAGTTCGGCCAAATCCTTCAGCATCGCGCACGGCTCCTTGTTCCGTGTACGGTGCATATGCGGCGCAGGTTGCACCGGCATGACCGGCGCGCGTCAGTTTGGTTACAGGATCAGCCAGCTTTGCGGAAAAGCCCGCCGACGCTGCGGTTCTGGCGCAGCCGCGACAGCCGGGCCCGCGCAGCCGCGCGCCACAGCGCCTTGGGATAGACCTGCCCAAACAGCGCGGCGAAGGTTTGGCTCCAATCAAATTGCTCCACCGCATGGCGGCGCGCGGCGGCGTGCATTGCGCAGATGTCTCCGCCCCAGATTGTCTGAACGTGCCGGGCCATGGCCTGGGTATCATCCACCGGGCCGAGCAATCCGAGGCCGGCCGGGACCCGCGATGGCATTGCGCCTGATGCCACGCCCACCACCGGCAGCCCGCAGGACTGCGCTTCGACAATCGAGATACCAAAGGTTTCGTCCGCCATAGCCGAGACATAGATGTCGCTTGAGGCGAGCATGGCCGCGAGCCGCGCGCGGTCATCGACGAAGCCCGCGAAGTGCACCGGCAACCCCGCAGCCGCCTGCATCAGCGAATCGCGCAGCTTGCCATCACCGATCATCAGCAGCGCCGCATCCAGACCGGGCGGCAGCTGGCGAAACATCGCGATCAGGCGATCGGCGCGCTTTTCATGATCGATCCGCCCGGCATAGACCAGCAGCGGCCCAGCCCCAGCTAGCCCCAGCCGCGCACGCAAACCCGGATCACGCTGCGCCGGGCTGAACAGTGCCGTATCGACCCCCAGCGCCAAGACATCGACATGCGGCACGCCATAATCGCCCAGCAGAGCGCGCGTGCCAGCATCCAGCGCATAGACCCGGTCAAATTCGCGGTACGTGACAGCGGCATAGCGTGTGCTGATCCGCCGCAGTCCACCCGCAATCGTTTCGCCAAACAAGTCCGTTCCGACGCGGTGAATATGGGCATTGGGAAAATCGGTGTGATACCCAGCCACCAGCGCGGTCGCCGGATGAGCGCGGCGGTGATTGATCGCAGTCCAGGGCAGCAGCCAAGGGCATTGCGATTCGATCAGGTCGGGGCAATAGCGTTCCAGCACCGCGCGCACCGCACTGGTCCGCAGGATGAACCGGTAATTCGGGCTGCCCCGCACCTGCTCAGCGGCGACCTCAACCCAGATGTGGCGGCCGTTTTCAACGATCCGGTCTGCCGGACCGGGAACGATCTGGAGCAATCGGTGATCGGTCTGGTCCAGCACATAGCGCCGCTTTTCGCGCAAATAGGTGCTGATCCCGCCCCCGCCCCTGGGGGCATAGCTTTGGGTGAGGTCGCAAATGGTCAGGGTAGAATTTGGCTGGTGCATGGCCGACTTGCAGCATCGTTGTGTTGCAATCGTCTGACAGGAGCGCGGCTTTTGCGGCGGAATGGTCCGGAAAATCCAGCACAACGCTGATTGGCTGCTGACTGTCTTAAAACCTTAATTCCTTCGTCATCGAACTGCCACGCAACTGACCATGAAGAATCACCATCCCTGTCTGGGTGTTGCTCCGAATTCACTGACAGGGGCTTTTCCAATGCGCGCGCCGATCCACTTTCGTCGTTCCACCGTTCCACCGTTCCACCGTTCGGCCATCCGGGCCGCTTTGCTGTGCGGCGCAGCGTCGCTGATCCCGCTTTCTTCGGGGCACGCGGCAGAAGCAGCGGCAGCGGCGGAGGCGGAAGAACCCGGCATTGTCGTGACCGGATCACGCCCGATTGCAGAATCGGAAGCCGCCGCGCTCGAAGTGCAGCGGCGTTCGGATTCGCTGGTTACTGTGGTCGCCTCCGATTCGGTTGGGCGGCTGCCCGATCAGAACATCGCGCAAGCCACCGGCCGCCTGCCGGGGGTCGCGGTTGAGCGCGATCAGGGCCAGGCGCGCTACATCAGCCTGCGCGGTGCGCCGAACTATGGACCACATTGTCGTTTGATGGGATCAACGTCGTCAGCCCCGAAGGCCGCGATGCCCGGTTCGATTCGATCCCTTCCGCAATCGCAGCGCAGATCGTGGTATCGAAGGCCGTAACGCCGGACATGCCGGGTGAGACCGTCTCGGGTAACGTCAACATCTTCACCCGTTCGGCGTTTGATTACGGCGGCCTGCACCTTGCTGGAAAAGCCGGGATCGGCTTGGCCGAGCTGGGCAACAAGCGCGAATACGAAGGCTCGCTGGTGGTGTCTGACCGGTTCAACGTCGGCGCAGGCGAGATCGGCATTCTGCTGTCGGGCAGCTTCTACGAACGCAACATGATCACCGATAACTTCGAAATTGATTGGGAACGCGTGGCGCAGGACCAGCGCCCCAGTGCTGTCTCGCGGTTCTGGGCGCAAGAGACGGAGAACAAGCTGTACCGGCTGACCCGGCGTAACTGGTCCGCCTCTGGACGGATTGACTGGAAGCCCGACAGTGCGAACACCCTTTCATTGCGGTCGGTCTATTCGATCTTCACCGATGACGAAGCGCGCGACAATTACCGCTTTGATCTGGACGACCGGCAGGCCGATCTGGTCGCCAATACTGCTGCTTGCAGCACCACGATCAACCCCGCGCCCACCACCACCGAATACGCTGATGTCTGCATCGACATCACCCCGCAGCAAGGCACGATTTACGGCATCGATATCCGTCAGCGCTCTACCCTGCGCGCGTTTCGCCAGTCGATCCTCACCAACACCTTGGAAGGCAAGCACGAATTCGGTGATGGCGGCTGGACATTGAACTGGCTGGGCAATTTCACCGAATCGAAGGATGATCGCTCGGTCACGGGCGAGACCACCTGGGACAGCCCGAGCACGCGAACCATGCGCCCGACCGTAGGTTATGATTTCATCGATCCCAACCTGGCGCGGCTGCACCTGTTTACCACGCTGCAACTCAGCAGCCCGACGCGCTATCAGGCCGGCACCCGGGTGACCGCAATCGATACGTTCACTAAGCCGCTTGGCTCGCTGCTGGTGCTCGACGCGGTGGATACCACCAAGGCCTATGCCGCCAAGCTGGTGCTGGGCCGCAACGCGACGCTGAACGACGGCGGCGAGGCGAGTTTCAAGCTGGGCTTCCAGTTCGATCAGCGCACCAAGGTGGTCGATGAAGCGCAAATTTTCCTTAATACGGCGGCGCAATTTGCGACCATCGGCATCCCCACCGACTACAAACTGTTTTGCTCGATCAGGCGTTCCTGGGCAAATTGCCGATGGGCTAAACTTTCCGCTATTTCGATCCGGCGAAGATGCGCGCGGCGTCGGATGCGGCGCGCCACCCTAGTCATCAAACTGTCACCGATCTGTAACCCACGGCCACCAAGGCTGAGCTAGCGGTTAAGTCAGACGGGCGGGATTCGGAATGGAGTTGCAGCGGATTCGCCAACAACCGCTCGGCGGGGCTGAAACCAGCCACCGGTTTTTCAACCGCGAGTTAAGCTGGCTGGCCTTCAACCAGCGGGTCTTGGCCGAGGCCGGTAACCGAAACTATCCGTTGCTGGAACGACTCCGGTTTCTCTCCATCTCGGGCAGCAACCTCGACGAATTCATGATGGTGCGGATCGCAGGCCTGGCCGGGCAGGTCCGCCGTCAGATTGACGAGGTCTCGATCGATGGGCTGACCCCGTCGCAGCAGCTCGCCGCGATCCGCGAAGCTGTTAGTGAGCTGGAAGCGGCGCAACAAGAAGTGTGGGAAGAATTGCGCGCTGATTTGTGCGCTGCAAATATCAAACTGCTGGCGTGCAGCCAGTTGGACGTGGCGCAGCGGATGTGGCTGAAGGGCTATTTCCAGGACCGGGTGCTGCCGATCATCACCCCGCAAGCGATTGATCCTGCGCATCCGTTTCCGTTTGTGGCCAATCAGGGCATGGGCATTCTGCTGTCGTTGGTGCGGCAAGGCGATGGCTCGCCGGTGATGGAAATGATTCTGATTCCGCCCGTGCTGCCGCGGTTCATCCGGTTGCCGGGCGACGATGCGCGCTATGTGGCGATTGAAGAGCTGCTGTGTCACTTCGCCAATCTGCTATTTCCCGGCTTTCGCGTGCACGGCCACGGCGTGTTCCGGGTGTTGCGCGACAGCGATATCGAGATCGAGGAGGATGCTGAGGATCTGGTGCGGTATTATCGCACGGCTATCCAGCGGCGGCGGCGCGGCACGGTGATCGTATTGCAATTGCAAGGCGAAGTGGATCCTGCGGCCGAACGATTGCTGCGTGATCAGCTTAAACTGGAACGGGCGATGGTGACCAAGACCGGCGGCTTGATCGGGATCAGCGGGCTGGCCACCATTGTCGAGGAAGACCGCCCAGAGCTTAAATTCGCGCCTTACAATCCACGCTACCCCGAACGCATTCTGGAACACGATGGCGATTGCTTTGCCGCGATCCGTGAAAAAGACATCGTTATCCATCACCCCTATGAAACCTTTGAAGTGGTGGTCGATTTCCTGCGCCAAGCCGCTGCCGATCCGGATGTGATTGCGATCAAGCAGACCCTGTACCGCGCGGGCAAGCAATCCGCTGTCATTGCCGCGCTGATCGCGGCGGCGGAGGCGGGCAAGTCCGTGACCGCGGTGGTCGAATTGAAAGCGCGGTTCGATGAAGAGCAGAACTTGCTTTGGGCCAGCCAGCTGGAACGTGCGGGGGTGCAGGTGATCTATGGCTTCGTCGATTGGAAAACCCACGCCAAGGTTTCGATGGTGGTGCGGCGCGAAGGCGATTTGAGTAATGGCGGTGGCTATCGCACCTATTGCCACTTCGGCACCGGCAATTACCATCCAGTAACCGCGCGGACCTATACCGATCTTAGTTATTTCACCGCCGATCCCAAGATGGGGCGTGATGCCGGGCGGTTGTTCAACTTTATCACCGGCTATGTCGAGCCACCCAGCACGTCGTTGCTGGCCATTTCGCCGATCAGTCTGCGCAAAAAATTGTACGAACGGATTGATCGCGAAGTAGTCAATGCGCAGACTGGGAAACCCGCCGCAATCTGGGCCAAACTTAATTCGTTGACGGATCCCGATCTGATCGAGCGGCTTTACCGTGCCAGCGCGGCCGGGGTAGAGATCAACCTGATCATTCGGGGGATCTGCTGTCTGCGCCCCGGGGTCGTGGGCCTTTCTGAAAACATCGTGGTGAAATCGATCATCGGCCGGTTTCTGGAACACAGCCGAATCTGGGCCTTTGCTTGTGGTTCGAAGTTACCAAGTGCGCGCTCGCAGGTGTTCATCTCGTCAGCCGACGGGATGAGCCGCAATTTTGATCGCCGGGTGGAACTGCTGGTCCCGATCCGCAACCGCACGATCCATGATCAGGTGCTGGGGCAGGTGATGGTTGCCAACCTGCTTGATACCGAACAGAGTTGGCAACTCGGCCCCGATGGCAGCTATCGGCGGCTTGGCAATACCGACCAGGCGTTTAACCTGCATCGTTACTTCATGACCAATCCCTCGTTGTCCGGGCGCGGGGCGGCGGTTGATACGGGCAGCAAGGTTCCAAAACTCGCGCTGAAGCGCGGCTCTCAGCGATCGGTACGACACGATGTTTCTTAAGCGGCGCAGCGATCAGGCGAACACCAGCAAAGAGTGGGCGATCATCGACATCGGTTCAAACACCGTGCGGCTGGTCGTGTTCGACGGACCGCCGCGCGCGCCGCGCGTGGTGATCACGGAAAAAGTCACAGCCAAGCTTGGCAAAGCGGTTTATGAGACCGGTGAACTATCGCACAAGGCGCAACAGACAGCGCTCTCGGCCTTGGCGCGCTTTGCGTTGCTGCTGCAAGCGCGGCGGATCAGCACTGTTGAAACCGTGGCAACCGCAGCCGTCCGCGATGCCGCCAACGGCCGCGCGTTCCTTGCCGCCATCGCTGAACTTGGCCTCGCTCCCCGGCTGCTGAGCGGTGAGGCAGAGGCCTTGGCGGGTGCACAAGGCGTTATCGGGGCGTTCCCTGGTGCCAAAGGGGTGGTGGCCGACCTTGGCGGCGGCAGTCTCGAACTGGTGCATATCGCAGGCGGCGATTGTGACCATGGCACCAGTTTGCCATTCGGTTCGCTGCGGCTTCCCGCGCTTGGTCTTGATGGCCCAGAGAAGTTCAACCGCACTGTTCGCAAAGCAGTCACCGAATCCGGGTTTGCATGTGCCAGCGCGGAAACCCTGTTCCTGGTTGGCGGCTCGCACCGCGCCCTGGCCCGCTATGCGATGCACCGGGAAAACTGGCCGCTGGATGATCCGCACGGCTATACACTGTCACGCGCCGCGGCGATCAGCCTGTGCCGCTCGCTGGAAGCAGGCCCAGCAGCGCCAGTGGTTCCGCAATTGTCTTCGTCGCGGGCCGCAAGCCTGCCCCATACCGCCGCCTTGCTGACCGAATTGATCCGCGAAATCCAGCCCACAACCATCGTCTGCTCGTCATGGGGGCTGCGCGAAGGGCTGCACTTCGCGCAGCTAGGCGGAGATGCCAGGTCGCAAAATCCGTTGATCGCCGGGATTGTCGATTTTGTTGGGCGGCACGGGATTTCGGCGGGACAAGCCGCGATCATGGCGGGCTGGACGGTTGCGGCGAGCAATCGCGGCGCGGATAATCAGGCCGACCTGCGTTTGGCTGCAACCATGCTGGCCTTGGCTTCGCAGCGGGCCGAACCGACCCTGCGTGCCCAGTTTGCGCTGGATTGGGCGCTGCGGATGCGCTGGGTTGGGATCACCGCCGAAGGCCGGGCGATGCTGGCCGCCTGTGTGCTGGCGCATTGCGGCGCGGACCCGCTTCACGCAGATCTGTTGCAGCTCGCGTCACCCGCAGCCCTGAATCGCGCGGCCAGTTGGGGCAGCGCGATCCGCTTGTGTCGGCGGCTGTCCGGCGGCGCAACTGCGCTGTTGGAGAAATCGAGTTTGACCGTTGAGGGCGAGGAACTTGTGCTGACGATTGATCCGTCGATTGCTGCACTACTCAATGAGGCGGCCGACAAAGATCATCGGCAACTGGCCCAGCGGCTTGACCTGACGCCAGTCGTCAGAACCGGATTGACAACTCCTCAGCCGACTTGATCCTGCCGGGTCTGGCCCCCAAACCCGATTGCCGTGAGCTCGTCGTTGGGTGGCATTGTTCTGCGTGCGTCGCAGCTGACCCAAGCGGCAGGACGGCCCTTCGACAAGCTCAGGGTAGACGAGGAGGGGCGGAGTTCTAAGCGGCATCAATCAGCACGATCCGCTTGCCTTGTGACAGGCAATCGCAATGCATCGAAGATGCTCAGTGTTTGACAGAAATGGCAAAATAGCTGCGATCGACGCGATAATCCCGACGCTCTAAGCGGCCTTGCGTCGGTGGTCGGCATCCCAGCCCTTGCAGGCGAGCAGCACGGTTTTAGGCACAGGCCGGTCACCGTTGGAATAATAGGCCACGGTTCGCCGGGCGAGGCCGAGGGCATCGGCGGCTTTGGCCAGCGACAGGCCATTGGCGAGCCGCCATTCGAGGAACTGGCGGGCATCCCCGCGCCCGATGGCGTCAAGGGTGTCGAGCCACAGGCTGTCCGCGCCGAGTTCGGTGCCGTCGGGCCAGACGAGGCTGTGACCCCAATCGCCCGGTTCCGCGCCCGCACTGGTGCGGCCCTTGGGCAAAGCGATTTCCGCCACGGTGCCGTCCGACCACTCCAGCTTCAGGCGCGGCCCGCCCAGCGTTTCGGCGCTGCGGATCGTGCGCATCGTGTCGCTGTTCATCGGTTCAACTCCTGCCTTTCGATAGTGCACAAAAGCTCAAAGGCGCACCAAATGCACTAGAGTCAAACTAGCGAGGCTGACAGTTCTCAACGAAATTATCAATTTGCGCCCTGACTTGTGAAAGGTTTATGAAGCTTCCCCAACGCATCATACCATTGTTATGCAACCACATTCCCAAGCTTCCGGATTCCAAAAGCAGATGCCGACCGCTTGCATCCAGTTTTCGTCCGATCCAAATTACACTCCCTTCGACTTCAAATCCTCCCGCTTCGCTCGTCGCCTGATACTCGGTCTGATCGAACTCCAACAAGCTGACGGAGAATAAGCCAACCTGCTCACGTGATCTTTCGGGAGTAGTTACGATTCCCCCAATAACGTGCAAATCGCTGCCCTCGCAGAAAATCA
>JANORN010000203.1:0-7459 GCA_031415355.1 Novosphingobium sp.
AAGGTTGAGCAGCGCCTTGACGGCGAAGGTGTTGCCGGGGACGTGGACATAGTCTTCGATCAGCACTTGCAGGCCGAGCCGGGCATGCCAGAACGCGCAGACCACAAACAGCGCCGCCGCTGTGGCGGGCAGCGGCTGCACGATCCAGTCGCGCACGGTCTTGTAATCGAAATTCGGCAGTTGCAGGAATGCCGCGAGGAAGAACAAGCCGAGCAACAGCAGGCCGATCGCGGTAAAGCGCTGCATCAGCCAGTGGTGTGAGCCTGAATGCGCCGAGCCCAGCCCGCGCACTTTGCCGATTGAAGTTCCGTTACCCATCGTCTCGTTTCCTCAGCCCAGCAGGATTGCGGCCCAGAATGCCGCCGTCAGCACAATTGCGATCAGCGGCGAAAGCACTGACCACAGCGCATTGCGGTTCAATTCATAGCCCGCGCCGATGTCCATCACGAAATGCCGAAGGCCTGAACACAGGTGATTGATAAACGCCCAGCTCAGTCCGATCAGCACCACCCGGCCATACCAGGCGGTGGCGTGGGCGCTGAACGCCGCATAGCTGTCCGCCCCGCCCAGCAGCGCCGCCAGCCAATACAGCAGCACCGGCAAACCGACCAGCGCCAGGCCATCTCCGCTGACCCGGTGCAGGATCGAGACCAGCATCGCCGGGCCCCATCGCCAGATGGTCAGGTGCGGCGAGATCGGGCGGTTGGTGGCCGAGGTTCCGCTGTGGGCCATGCGAGTGTTCCCTTGGATTGATCGCAGCCAAACGCGCCGCGCGCGGCTTTCCATTAGCCAAAACGGGTCGCGGCGCAAGCATGTGCAAGAGGGAATCAGGGCCACGCCTTGTGGAAGCGCTAACATTGCGCCAGAATGGACCTTATGGTCGGCCTTACCGCACTCGTTACCGGTTCTTCTCGCGGGATCGGCGCGGCCATCGCAAGCCAGCTGCGTGCGCGCGGCGTCCGCGTGATTGGCCACGCGCGCCGTGGCGCGGCTCGCGATATCATCGCGGCCGATCTCAACGATCCTGGTGCTGCTGGATTGGTCTGGGCCGAGGCCAGCGCGTTGGCCGATGGCAAGATCAACATCCTGATCAATAACGCCGGGCAGTTCGGCGCCAATCCGCTCAATCTGAATCATGCTGATTGGCTGCAAAATTGGGAAACAACGCTGCGCATAAACCTGACCGCCGCAGCCGAACTATCCCGGCTGGCAGTAAAGAACTGGCTGCAACACGGGATGGGCGGGCGCATCGTCCACATCGCCAGTCGTGCCGCCCATCGTGGCGATTCGCCTGATCACTGGCACTATGCGGCGGCCAAGGGCGGGATGATTGCCATGCACAAAACGATCGCCCGGCACTATGCCGCCAGCGGGATCATGAGCTATGCGATCTGCCCGGGCTTTACGGATACTGCCATGGCAGGCGATTACCTGGCGAGTCGCGGCGGAGCGAGCCTTTTGACCGATATTCCGCTCGGCCGGGTGGCGACACCGCAAGAGATTGCCACTATCGCCGCGTTCTGCGCACTGGACGCACCAGAAAGCATGACAGGCGCAGTAATTGATGCAAATGGAGCAAGTTATGTTCGATAAAGCCGATGCTTTTTGGCGGATACACTTGAATGTGCTGAAGGTTTATTGAGTTTGCGATCTCAAATGGGCTCTACTCACCAACGGGGAAGAAAACACCGCTTCGCAGTGGCAAGCGCCATTGCTGCGATGTTTTTGTATGGCTGCGCCGCAGCTTCAAATGCAATCCATTTGCGCGGTGCCTCGGCATCGGACCTCGCTGATGCCTGCCAAGGCAAAAACGGATGGCGCGATCCTGCACCGCCAGTCCGGATCGAGGACAATGTCTATTTTGTTGGCACCTGCGGGATCACATCGTTGCTGGTCACCTCAGACGCTGGGCATGTGTTGATTGACACCGCAGAAGCGGAAGCCGTGCCGCAAATCTTGGCCAACATTCGCCGGCTGGGGTTCAAGCCGATGGACATCAAGTGGCTGCTGGCCAGCCATGTTCATTTTGATCATGTTGGCGGCCATGCCGCACTGCAAGCGGCGACCGGCGCGAGAATTGCGGCGCTGCCCGACCAGGCCCGAGAACTAGAGCTGGGCGAGCCGATGTCGGATGATCCGCAGCACGGCCTGATCAAAGGCATCACGCCAGTTAAAGTGGATCGCCGCCTGGCTGATGGGGTAGTGTGGTCAGTCGGCTCCAATCGCTTCACCGCTTATGCCACGCCGGGTCATACGCGCGGATCAACGAGTTGGGCGATCCAAACCTGTGCGACTGGTCCCTGCCCTCAGATTCTGATGGCAGACAGTATCAGTCCGGTTTCGGCTGATACCTATCGTTTCACGGCCAATGCCGAATGGGTCACACGATTCCGCGCCGGCGTTGGCCGGATTTCGGCGCTGCCTTGCGATATTCTGATTACGCCGCACCCCGCTGCAAGCAAATTGTTTGATCGGCTGGCCAGCCCGGGGCCGCTCACTGCTGCCGGGTCTTGCCAAGCCTATTCTGCCGAAGGATTGAACTGGATGGAGCGCCGGTTAAGCACGGAGCGCGCTGGCTCATGAGCAGCTGGAAGATTACCGCGCTGGCGCACCGCGAAGTGATCGAAGGCGCATTGGTAGCCCATGAAGACGCCAGCGACTGGGATCCGGAAATCGTCATTTCTGGCAGCGAGGTGGCAGAGGACCGGCCCGATGACTGGCGTTTGGAAGCCTGGCTGCCGCGCAGACCGACCGCCGCTGACCGGTCCGCGATCACCGAGCTTTTTCCTGTGCGACCGCTCAAGCTGGATGTCGAGAAATTGCCCAATATCGATTGGTTGACGGAAAGCCAGCAAGGTACGCCGCCTATCGCTGCCGGGCAATTTTACGTCCATTCGCGCGAATATCCGCCCAGTGGATCGCCGGACCTGCGCAATCTGATGATCCCGGCCAGCCAAGCGTTTGGCACGGGACAACATGCCACGACAGGTGGTTGCCTTGAAACGCTAAGCGAGATGAAGCGCAAAGGCGTGGTGGTGCGCAATTGCGCCGATATCGGCACGGGCACCGGCTTGCTCGCGTTCGCCGCGCTGCATTTATGGCCTTGGTCATTGACCACAGCCAGCGATATCGATCCCATCTGCATTGATGTCGTGATCGAAAATGCCGCATCGAACCGGCTTGCCCTAGGCGCAAATCCGGGCGAGCTAACCTTGCTGACTGCGGCTGGCACGGAGCATCCGTTGCTGCACGCCCGCGGCCCTTATGATCTGATTGTCGCCAATATTCTGGCCGGCCCGCTGATTGAGCTCGCGCCAGCCTTTGCGGCACAGCTCGTCCCCGGGGGCCATCTGGTGCTGGCTGGATTGCTCGAAACGCAGGAGCCGCGGGTCCGCGCTGCTTGTCGCCGCGCCGGTTTGCGGTTGGCGGCGCGGCGGGTCAAAGGCGATTGGTCAATCCTGTGGCTGCGTAAACGGCGGAACTGGACAAGCAGCCGGACGAACCGCTCCCCACGATGAACCTGCGTGATTTTGCCTTGCTGGTCAGTGTCTGCTTGATCTGGGGGTTCAGCAATGTGCTCAGCAAAGTGGTCGTCAGTGATTGGCAGATTCCGCCGCTATTTTTCGCTGCGGTAAGGTTTGCCCTGGTCCTGTTGGTCACACTGCCGTGGCTGCGCCCGCTTCCGCGCCAGCTCGGGCGGATCGTTGGGATTGGCCTTTTAATGGGAGGCGGCAGTTTTGCGCTGTTGTTCATCGGTTTGCAAACCGCAACACCTTCGGCTGCCGCCGTGGTGCTTCAAGCCGGGGTGCCGATCACCACGTTGCTATCAGTGCTGATGCTGGGCGAACGGATTTACTGGCGGCGCGGACTGGGCATTGCGTTGACGTTGGTGGGTGTACTGATCGTGGTCTGGCAGCCCGGTCTGGTGATCTCTGCCGGGCTGCTGTTTGTGTTTGGTGCAGCATTTTCAGGATCACTCGGGGCGATCCTGATGAAGCAGACGGAGGACATCGCCCCACTGCGCTTTCAAGCCTGGGTCGCGCTTACCTCGGTCGTGCCGCTCCTGCTGGCCACGCTGTGGCTGGAGAGCGGGCAATGGCAGGCGAGCCTGGCGGCAGGCTGGCCGTTTTTGGCTGCCCTGCTGTTTTCAGCGCTGGTGGTGTCAGTCGGCGCGCATACGGCATATTATGGCCTGATCGCGCGGCATGAGGCCAACCTGCTCGCGCCGCTGACGCTGATCACCCCGCTCGCAACGATTGCGCTGGGCGTGCTGATCACTGGTGACCAGCTCGACGCGCGGATGATTGGCGGATCGGCAATCGCGCTGCTTGGGGTATTGATCGTCGCCGTGCGGCGGACCGGCGCCCCGATTGCGCAAAGCCAGGAACATGCGTAGCGAACAAAAGCCCCAAACCACAGGTTCAACCGGCGAGAGTGTTCGCTTCCGCAAACCGATCGGCGGTCGTCTCGTAACTCTCGCTAACGCTTTCACGCAGGCCATAGAGCGAGCCGACGATGCTGAGCGCGATCATGCACAGCAACAGCCCGAATTCCACCGCCGCAATCCCGGCCTTGTCGGCCTTGAGTGTCCGGAAAATGCGCATCGTCAAACCCCTTTGACCAGTCCCGAATTCTCGATTGGAGCCAAGGCTAGCGGTGGCAGGGTTAATTCTGCGATCAGAGTTCTGGTTAACGGGGCTTAACCGGCGTTGCGGACAATCGCTGCCCAGGCGGCCTCATCGATCACGGCAATCCCCAATTCCTGCGCCTTTTTCAGCTTGGAACCCGCGCCTGGCCCGGCCACCACCAGGTCGGTTTTGGCCGAAACCGTGCCCGCCGCGCGCGCGCCAAGCCGTTCGGCCTGGGCCTTGGCCTCGTCCCGGCTCATCGTTTCCAGCGCGCCTGTGAACACCACGGTCTTGCCCGCGACTGGGCTGTCTTTGGTTTCGACCACGTAGGGGGGCGGGGTGACTTCGCTGAGCAGGTCATCCCACACCGCGAGGTTATGCGGTTCCTGGAAGAAATCCCCCAGCGCCGCGACAACGGCGGGGCCGATGCCGTCGATGGAGAGCAATTCCTCCCCGAAACGGGGAGGGGGACCATCCGCAGGATGGTGGAGAGGCACGGGCGAATCCTCTTGAGCTTTCAGGCTTGGGAGTGCCTGCTTGTGCCCCTCCCCCACTGCGTGGGCCCCCTCCCCTGCTGGGGAGGATGCCACTTCCCGCAACCGCTCCAAAGTCACAAGCCGCTTCAGCAGATCGCGCGAAGTCGTTGCCCCCACATGCCGCACCCCCAGCCCGAATAGCAGCCGTGCGGCATCGGGCGCGCGCTTCGCCTCAATCGCGGCGAGCAGATTATCGACCGACTTTTCCTTCCAGCCCTCGCGCTCCAGCATGGCGTCGCGGCGTTTGCGCAGACGGAAAATATCCGCCGGGCTTTCCAGCCAGCCAGCGGCGAAGAATTCATCAATCGTCTTCTCGCCCAGCCCCTCGATATCGAGCGCGGCGCGGCTGACGAGGTGCTTCAGCCGTTCGGTGCGCTGCGCCGGGCAGATCAGCCCGCCGGTGCAGCGCACATCAACCTCGTCCTCCTCCGCCACGGCTTCACTGCCGCATTCAGGACAGTAATCGGGGAACCGGTAAGGATCGCGCGGTTCAGCGCGGGTCAAGTTCTCCACCACTTGCGGGATCACATCCCCGGCGCGTTGGAGCACCACCCGGTCCCCCAGCCTGACGCCCAACCGCGCGATTTCGTCACGGTTATGCAGGGTCACATTGCTGACCACTACTCCGCCGACGGTGACCGGCATCAGCCGCCCGACCGGAGTCAGCTTGCCGGTGCGCCCGACCTGAATATCAATCGCTTCCAGCGTGGTCTCGGCGCGCTCCGCCGGAAACTTGTGCGCAATCGCCCAGCGCGGCGCCTTGGCCACGAAGCCCAACCGCTCCTGCCAATCGAGCCGGTCAACCTTGTAGACCACACCGTCGATATCGTAGCCAAGGTCAGCCCTATGCTGTTCGGTCCGTTGGAAAAAATCCTCGACCGCAGGCAAATGACCCGAAGTGTGGAGCCTCTCCAAGTCGGCCAAGCAGAAACCAAGCCGCTCAATTATTTTGAAGACCTGGAAATTTGAATTGCCAAACTCTCCAGATTTGAGATCGGCCGAAACCTCGCCCAAACCGTGAGCAATGAACCGCAAAGGTCGCGCCGCAGTCACTTTTGGGTCTTTCTGGCGCAGCGAACCGGCGGCAGCGTTCCGAGGGTTTGCGAACAACTTTCCTCCGCTTGCTGCTTGCGCCTCGTTCAATTCGGCAAAATCCTGCTTTGACATGTAAACTTCACCGCGCACCTCAAACACACCAGGGATGGTGGAAAGCCCCTCCCCTTCAGGAGCGGGGTTGGGCTTTAGTACCGGCGGAATGTCAGCAATCGTCGCAACATTTGCTGTCACATCTTCGCCCACCTGCCCATCGCCTCGTGTTACAGCGCGAACCAGCTGACCGCCTTCATATCTCAGCGAACACGATAGGCCGTCGATTTTTTGCTCAGCAGTTAGCACCAATGGGGCAGCTTCGGGCAGAGCCAGATAACGCCGTACCCGCGCAACAAAATCAATTACGTCTGCCATTGAAAAAGCATTGTCCAGGCTCATCATCCGCACCGCGTGCGTCACCTTTGACAACGGCGAGGCCGCAACTTCGTGCCCCACCAGCCGCGACGGCGAATCCGCCCGGACCAGTGCTGGAAACGCCGCCTCCAGCTCGGCATTGCGCCGCACCAGCGCGTCAAAGTCGGCGTCCGAAATCTCCGGCGCGTCCTCGGCATGGTAACGCCGGTTGTGCTGCGCAATCTGCCGGGCGAGCCGCATCAGTTCGTTGGCGGCGGCGGCTTCGGTCAGGTCGGTTCCCATGCCGCCTCCTTAACCAAGTGCCAGCACGGTCGCCACCATTGTCCGCACTGGTTTGAAACCAAGCGATGCATACAGCCGGATCGCGCTGGCATTGCCGGCATAGGAATGGAGGTACGGCACATCGCCGCGCGCCACTTGGTCCGCCATCACCCGCCGGATCAAGCGCCCCGCCAGCCCCTGCCCGCGCTGGTCGGGCCAGGTGCAGACCCCGCTGAGTTCGGCCAGTCCCGGCGCGGGCAGCATTCGCTCGCCCGCCATCGCCAGCAAGCGCCCGGCGGGATCACGCAAGCCATGGAACTGGCCATAACGGTGCGTCAGCGGTCCCCATGGCCCCGGCTCGGTCGCCAGCGCCAGCGCGGTCATCTCGGCAGCATCAGCATCGCCGAGCGCGAGGAACGCGCCGTCGTCCGGCAGCGGCGGCTGGGGCTGCGGCGCGATCATTTGCAACAAGTCCGCACTACGCACGACCCGCGTGCCGGGCGGCGCGGGCAAGCCCTCCGGCTCGACCAGCCACAGCGTGTCATCCGGCCCGTTCAGCAGCGCCGCCAG
>JANORN010000204.1:0-21068 GCA_031415355.1 Novosphingobium sp.
TCACTCCGGCCGGTGAACCCCAGCCGCTCAGTTGTGGTGGCCTTGACGCTAACCTGCTCCACCGAAACCGCCAGCAATTCCGCCAACCGCGCCCGCATTGCCAGCCGGTGCGGGCCGATCTTAGGAGCTTCGCAGATGATCGTCAGATCCGCATTGCCGACCGTGTAACCAGCAGCCTGGGCAAGCGCGACGGCATGGCGCAGGAACTGATCCGATGCGGCCCTGCGCCACTGCGGGTCGCTGGGGGGGAAATGGCTGCCGATATCACCCTCGCCAATCGCGCCGAGGATCGCATCGACCAGCGCGTGGATCGCGACGTCAGCATCGCTGTGCCCGGACAGGCCATGGCTGTGGTCAAGCTTGACCCCGCATAGCCACAGTTCCTCGCCCGCCACCAATCGATGAACGTCGTAGCCGGACCCTACGCGCGGCCAGCACGGCGGCGTGAAATCGCCCGCGAATGTCAGCTTGTGCAGGGCTTCGTCTCCTTCAACCAGTGCAATCTCCAGCCCGGCGGCTTGCGCGACCTGGGCGTCGTCGCCCGCCGTCAAGGCACCAGTCCAATTGCGGTGCGCGGCTAGGATTGCGGGATAGCGGAAAGCCTGCGGGGTCTGGATCCGGCGCAAGGCCTCACGCGGCGCAGGCGCGCCCATCAGATCGCCCGCCGCGAGGGCCAGACTGTCGACCACCGGCAGCACAGGGATTGCGCCGGGGGCGAGTGCAAGCGCCGAGCACAGCCGCTCGATAACTGCTGCGCTCAAGCCGGGACGCGCGGCGTCGTGAATCAGCACCAAGTCTGGTTGGTCCGGTTCGAGCGCAGTCAGCGCCAACGCGACCGATTCCTGCCGCGTAGCACCGCCCGTGACCAGACGAACCCCGGGAACTCCCGCAAGCGCAGTTGCGCCGATTGTCTCCGCGCCTACAGGGACTGTGACCACGATCGGGTTGCACCCGGCTGCCGCAAGCGCCTCCGCCGAATGCCACACCACCGGCTTACCGCGCCACAGCGTGAATTGTTTAGGCAAAGGTTGGCCCGCACGCAGTCCGGCCCCAGCGGCCACAATAATTGCGGCGCGGTGGGTCGGCGTGGGTGCGGGATCAAGATCAACCATGCCAGCCGCGCTAATCGCTTGCGGGGCCGGGGGCAATTCCCTATGTGCTGCCCAAATTTTAGGCACATCCATGACACTCCCCATTCCCCCCGTTCTGAAACCCATCGCCATCGGCCCGGTTACGATTGCTTGCCCGGTAATCCTCGCGCCGATGACCGGGGTGACCGATCTACCATTCAGGCGGATGGTGCGGCGGTTCGGTTCGGGCCTGAACGTGACCGAAATGATCGCGAGCCCGGCGGCGATCCGTGAAACCCGGCAATCGGTGCAGAAGGCGATGTGGGATGCAGCGGAGGAGCCGGTGTCGATGCAGCTGGTCGGCTGCGATCCGGCGCAGATGGGCGAAGCCGCGCGGCTGGTGGAGGATCGCGGCGCGGCGATCATCGATATCAACATGGGTTGCCCGGTCCGCAAAGTGACCAGCGGCGATGCTGGTTCGGCGCTGATGCGCGACCTGCCGCTCGCCACCAAATTGATCGAAGCCACCGTCAAGGCGGTATCGGTGCCAGTCACGGTCAAGATGCGGATGGGCTGGTGTCATGACAGCCTGAATGCCCCCGAACTGGCGCGCCGGGCCGAGGATCTGGGGGCCAAGCTGGTCACCGTCCACGGCCGCACCCGCAACCAGATGTACAAGGGCAGCGCCGACTGGGCTTTTGTGCGCAGCGTGAAAGATGCGGTCTCGATCCCGGTGATCGTCAATGGAGACATCTGCACCATCGCGGATGCGGCGCAGGCGCTGGCGCAATCGGGCGCGGATGGCCTGATGATCGGGCGCGGGGCCTATGGCAAACCTTGGTTTCTGGCGCAGGTAATGCACTGGCTGAACACCGGAGAGGATCTGCCGGACCCGTCGCTTGATCAGCAGTTCAGCCTGATCCTGGAGCATTACCGCTGGATGCTCGAACTGTACGGCGAGGACACTGGGGTCAAGCTGGCGCGCAAACATCTCGGCTGGTACACGCGCGGGCTGACCGGATCGGCGCAGTTTCGCAATACGGTGAACTTCATCGATAATCCGCAGGCCGTCATGGCGGCGGTGACGGAATTCTACGAACCGCTGTTGGAGCGGCAAGCCGCATGATTGCGGCGGCGGACGCGCACCGGCTGGTCGCCAGTCTGCCGTTCGCGCTGATCTTGCTCGCACCGGGACAAGTGGTTTCGGGCGCAAATCCGGCGGCCGAGCAGTTGCTGGGACTGAGCTTGCGGCGGATGAGCGGGTTGCACCTGAGCGAATTGCTTCAGTTCATGGAACCGCACCTGACCGAGCGCCTGGCGCGCAGCGAGGCACGGTTGACCGCGCATGCCGCCAGCGTGCGGGTTCGCGGGCAGGGCGCAGTGCGGCGGCTTGACGTCAACCTGGCACCAATCATCGACCAGCCCGGCTGGCAAGTGCTCAGCCTGGACGAACTTGGCGGGGTCGAAGCGCTCGCAGACGATCCACCGGGCAGCGAGAATGGCTTGCTCCGCGCCCCCGCTATCCTTGCGCACGAGATCAAGAACCCACTCGCCGGGATTCGCGGTGCGGCGCAGCTACTGGGGCGCAAGCTGGAGGGCGCGGACCATTCGCTAACCGTGCTGATCACCGACGAGGTGGACCGGATCGCCAAGCTGATCGATCAGATGCAATCGCTCAGCAGCACCCGCGTCGAGCCGGTCGCGCCGTGCAATCTGCACGTCGCGGTGCGCCGGGCGCGCGCGATTATCGATGCAGCGGGAGCCGCCCCGGCGACCGTCGAGGAATTTGATCCTTCGCTGCCGCTGGTGGTCGCGAATCTCGATTCGCTGGTGCAGATCGTGCTCAACCTGCTCGCCAATGCTCGCGATGCTTGCGCGGGCGAGGAAAGTCCGCAGATCGTGCTACGCACGCGCTTCGCCAGCGGCTTGCAATTGCACCGCACCGCCAGCAGCGGCCCGGTGCGGCTGCCGATTGAGCTGCGGATCAGTGACAATGGCCCCGGTGTCGATCCGGCGACGGAACGCCATATTTTCGAGCCGTTTGTTTCCACCAAGAAATCGGGGCAGGGGCTGGGCTTGGCACTGGTCCGCCGTCTGGTTCGCGATGTCAACGGTCGCGTCACCTATGACCGCGACGAAACTGGCGGCTGGACGCATTTCCGCGTGCATTTGCCCATCGAAACCGCACCCCGGCTCGGGCAGGAGGAACGCGCGCCATGACCATTCTGCTGGTGGAAGACGATGCCTCGATTGCGATAGTGATCACCGCCGCGCTGAAAGCAGAAGGGTTGAGCGTGGAGCACTGCACCTCAATTGCCCAGCGCGACGTCTTACTGGCCGGGCAACGCTATGCCGCGCTGGTGACCGACGTGATGCTGACCGACGGCGACGGGATCGAAACGCTGGGGCAAGTGCGCGCCGCGCAACCCGATCTCCCGATCATCATCCTGTCGGCGCAGAACACGCTCGATACGGCAGTCCGCGCGAGCGACACGGGCGCGTTTGAGTATTTTCCCAAACCGTTTGATATCGACGAGCTGGCCCGCACCGTCCGGCAAGCGGTCGCGCTCTCTGCCCGCGAAGCCACCCCTGATGATGACACGCCGATAACCGGCCTGCCGCTGGTGGGCCGCTCGCCGCAGATGCAGGCGGTTTACCGGATGATCACGCGCGTCTTGCGCAATGACCTGTCGGTGTTGATTCTGGGCGAGAGCGGGACCGGCAAGGAACTGGTTGCGGAAGCGATCCACCAGCTGGGCCACCGCAAAGACGGGCCGTTTGTGGCCGTCAACACCGCCGCAATCCCGGCCGAGTTGATCGAAAGCGAGTTGTTTGGGCACGAGAAGGGCGCATTCACCGGCGCAATCGCGCGGCATAGCGGCAAATTCGAACAGGCCGACGGCGGCACGCTGTTTCTTGATGAAATCGGTGACATGCCAATGCAGGCACAGACGCGGCTGCTGCGCGCGCTGCAATCGGGCTCGATCCGGCGAGTTGGCGGGCGCGAGGAAGTGTTGGTCAGCGTCCGGATCGTTGCGGCGACCAATCGCGATCTGGGGCCGATGATCACTGCCGGGACGTTCCGTGAAGACCTGTTCTACCGGCTCAACGTAGTCCCCATCACGCTGCCGCCGCTGCGCGAACGCAACGCCGATATTGGGGCGCTGGCGCGGCATTTCTTTCAGCTTGCAGCAGGGGAGGGCCTGCCACGCCGCCAGTTGACTGAAGCTGGTGTCGCCGCACTGGCGCGGCTGCCATGGCGCGGCAATGTGCGCGAACTGCGTAATTTTGTGTATCGGCTGGCGCTGCTGGCGCGTGACGATGCGGTGGACGGCGCGGCGGTCGAGGCATTGGTTGAACCGCTGGAGCCTAATGCTGGGTCTGGCTTTGCTGACGGGTTCGAGGCGGCAGTGCCAGCCTGGCTCGATTTGCATCGGCCAGCGGCCGGCCGGGTCTATGATCAGGCACTGGCCGCGTTTGAACGGCCACTGTTCGTGGCGGTGCTCGGCCAGACCGGCGGAAATCAGTTGCGCGCGGCCCAGTTGTTGGGGATCAACCGAAATACTCTCCGCAAGCGGCTGCTTGAATTGGAAATCGATCCGGATCGCTGCGTCCCACCGCGTTTTGGCGAATAGCGCAGGCTTTTTTCTTGCAACCGTGCAACAGTAGTGTTGTAAGGTTGCAACAATGCTAAGCAAACGCAATCGACCTTGGCCCCGGTGGTGGCGACGCATCCAGGTGAGCGCGCGCCGTGCGAATTTCTATGCAATCCTGACAGGCGTCTGCGCGTTTGCGTTTAGCGTGATGAGCGTGGTCACCTGGCTCACAGTTGCGGCCCAGGGCAATTCCAACAAGCTGTTGCCGACCGATCTGACCGCCGCGTTGCTGGTTGGCACTCTGGTTCCCGCGCTGGGTTTGCTGGTGCTGCTCGGCCGCCATCTGGCGCTGCGGCGGGTCGATGCCGAATCCGGCGCGCGCGGTGGTCTGCTGCATGTCCGGCTGGTGTTCTTGTTTTCGATGATCTCCGCCGTGCCGACGCTGCTGGTGGTGCTGTTCGCTTCGTGGCTGTTTCAGTCCGGCAACGAGTTCTGGTTTTCGGACAGTTCGCGTGGCTTGCTGGAAAACGCCAACCGGCTGGCGCGCGGTTATTACGAGCAAACCCAGCGCGACATGGAATACGAGTCGCTGGCGATGGCCGGTGACGTGCGCGACTTCCTCAGCGCCGATCCGATGACTTCCCCAGCGTTTCAGGAGTTCTATGCCTTTCAGGTCAGCCACCGCAATCTGAGCGAATCGACGATTCTGCAAAAAGCCACCGACGGCACCCTGCGCAAAGCCGCGATTGCGCGCGGGGAAAGCCCCTTGTCTGAGCAGGTTTCGGTTGATGTGGTGCGCAAACTGGACCGGGGCGAGGCGATTGTCGTCAATGCCAGCGCCAACCGGATCCAGGCGGTCACGCCAATTGATCGCCGGGCAGGCATCTACCTTTACACCGCACGCACCTCCGATCTGCTTTCGGGCCAGTCGGCCGAGAACATCGTCAAGGCTTATGACGTGCTGACCAAACGCGCGCGAATTCTGCAATTGCGGTTCAACGTGGCTTTGTTCGTGGCGTCGCTGGCCATCGTCGGGCTGACGGTCTGGTTTGCACTGCGGTTCGCGGACCGACAGGTCAAACCGCTGCACGAACTGGTTGCGGCGGCGCGCCAAGTCGGCAGTGGCAATTTCAGTCTGCGGGTTGAAGGGCGCACCGGGGCGGATGAGATCGGTCTGCTCAATCGCGCGTTCAACCGGATGACCGCACAGCTGGAAAAGCAGACGATGGCGCTGCTTGGGGCAAATCAGCAACTGGATGAGCGGCGCACCTTTATCGAAGCCGTGCTCGAATCAATTACCGCCGGAATCATTTCGACCAGTCGCACCGGTGAGGTGCAATTGATGAACAGTTCGGCACAGCAATTGCTGCTCACTCGTGAAGACGCCGCCCCCATTGGGCAACAGCTCGCAGCGATTATGCCGCAGTTCGCCGCTTTGGTTGAAGCCGGGCGTAGCGAGGGGATCGTTCAATACACCCGCGGCAATGATTTGCTGACGCTCGCCGTCAAGCAAATCCAATCAAGCACCGGCCATGTGATCACCTTTGAAGATATCACCCGCCAATTGCTGGATCAGCGGCAGGCGGCATGGTCAGACGTTGCGCGGCGCATCGCGCACGAAATCAAGAATCCGCTGACCCCGATCCAGCTCGCCACCGAACGGCTCAGCCGTCGCTATTCAAAGCAGATCACCACGGATCCCGAATTGTTTGCGGAACTAACCAGCACGATTATCCGTCAAGTCGGAGACTTGCGCAAAATGGTCGATGAATTCTCCTCGTTCGCGCGGATACCTAAGCCAGTGTTTCGCGGTGAAGACCCGGTCGATCTGGCCCGGCAAGCACTGTTTTTGCAAGAGGTCGCGCGCCCGGACATCAACTTTGATTTCGTCGGCCCCGCCAACGCCGGGGTGGTCGCCTGTGATCGCCACCAATTTGGTCAGGCGATGACAAATCTACTGAAGAATGCAATCGAAGCTGTTGAAGCACAGCAAAAACAATCAGGTGCAGACTATCGCGGCAAGATCGTGGTTGATCTGCATTCCGGCCAGTCGGATGTGATCATAACCGTGAGCGACAACGGAATCGGACTTCCGCAGGATGGCGAGCGCATCGTTGAACCCTACGTGACCACTCGCGAAAAGGGCACCGGGTTGGGCCTCGCCATCGTCAAAAAGATCGTCGAAGAACACGGCGGGGAGATGACCTTCGCCCCCGCAAAACCCCATGGCGCGCGCGTAACCTTGCGCTTTTCACGCGATCCGCTGGCCGGCCAACACGCCGCCCACGCGGCAGAATGATCCTGAGGAACGACTGAATGGCCCTTGATATCCTGATCGTAGACGATGAACGCGACATCCGCGATCTGGTCGCAGGCGTGCTCTCGGACGAGGGTTATGACTGCCGCACTGCGGGTGACAGCACGTCAGCGCTCGATATGATTGATCAACGCCGCCCGTCGCTAGTGTTGCTCGACGTCTGGCTCCATGGCAGCCCGCTCGATGGCCTCGAAGTGCTCGACGCGATCAAACAGCGCGAGCCGGACCTGCCGGTGATCATCTTTTCGGGCCATGGCAACATCGATACGGCGGTCTCCGCAATCGGCCGGGGTGCGATGGACTTCATCGAAAAGCCGTTCGAAGCCGAACGCTTGCTGCTGCTAGTGGCGCGTGCGACCGAGACCGAGCGGCTGCGGCGTGAGAACGCCCGGCTGCGCGAAGGATCGGTGGCCAGCGACGAATTCACCGGCAACAGTGCGTCGATCAATCAGGTGCGCGCCACCTTGAAGCGTGTCGCGAATACCGGCAGCCGCCTGCTGATCGCAGGGCCCGCCGGGTCGGGCAAGGAAGTGGCCGCGCGACTGCTGCACGGCTGGAGCCCGCGTGCGAACTATGCCTTCGTCACAGTCAATTCTGCGCGGATTACGCCGGAACGGTTCGAACAGGAACTGTTCGGGGAAGAGCAGGGGGGCAAGCTGGTCCGCGCCGGATTGCTGGAAATGGCGGATGGCGGCACGCTTTATCTGGATGAAGTGGCGGACATGCCATTATCAACCCAGGCGCGGATTCTGCGGGTGCTGACCGAGCAAGCGTTTGTGCGGGTTGGCGGGCACCGTCAGATCCGGGTGGATGTGCGGGTGGTATCATCAACTGCGCGCAGTCTGGAACGCGAGATCGCCGAACGCCGTTTCCGCGAAGACCTGTTCTATCGTCTCAACGTGGTCCCGTTAACAATCCCGTCGCTCAGTGATCGGCGGGAGGATATTCCCGTGCTGGTTGATCACTTTTTCGCGCGGTTCGCAGCCGATCAAGGCGTGCCTCCACCCGAAGTTTCGCTCGAAGCCTTGGCTGCGCTGCAAAGCTATGAATGGCCCGGCAATGTGCGGCAATTGCGCAATGTGGTGGAGCGGACGATCATTCTCACTCCGCGCGATCAGCTCAGCCGGATCGAAGTCGACATGCTGCCCAGCGAAGTCGTCAATGGACGCATCAGCGGCGATAGCGGCCTGTCCAGCTTGATGGGCGTGCCGTTGCGCGAGGCGCGCGAGAACTTTGAACGCGAATACCTGCGCGTCCAGATCCGGCGCTTTTCCGGTAATATCTCGCGCACGGCCAGCTTCATCGGGATGGAACGTTCCGCCTTGCACCGCAAATTGAAGCTGCTGGGCATGGCCGAACGCCGCGAAGACGAGCCAGATCGCGAGTGATTTGCGGTAGTGCGCAGATTCGGGATTTACCCGCCGCTGCTGACTTGTTAGCTATAGCGCATTGAACGGCCCCGGACCCTGCGTCCGTAAGCCAGATTGCAGGGGCACCAGCGCCTGCCAAAAACATGGAGCAAACCTGTGACTCAACGCACCCTGACCGCTCGCCCGCGCCCCGAAACAACGGAACCGGACACCCCGATCGAACCCGTCGCGGCTGGCAAAGGTCAAAATTTGCAGGATCAATTCCTGAATTTCCTGCGCAAGAACAAGACCCCGGTCACCATGTTCCTGGTCAAAGGCGTGAAGCTGCAAGGGATCGTCACCTGGTTTGACAATTTTTCGATCCTGCTCCGCCGCGATGGTCAATCACAGTTGGTGTACAAGCACGCGATTTCCACGATTATGCCCAGCCAGCCGGTTGACGCTGGTCAATTTGGGTTGGGGCAAGAGAACACGAGGAAAACCCGTCAGTTGCAGGACATTTTTCTGTCCAGCTTGCGCAAGGAAGCCGTGCCGGTAACGATGTTTCTGGTCAATGGCGTGATGCTGCAAGGGCGCGTGGCGGCTTATGATTTGTTCTGTATGCTGCTGGAACGCGAAGGCTATGTCCAATTGGCCTATAAACATGCCGTCTCGACGATCCAGCCCGTGACCCCGGTCGACCTGAGTGGCGACTGGGACGGCGAGGATATTGACGCCTGAGCTTTCTGCAAGACAGCCGCGAAGATGTGACCCGGGGCACCCGGGCCGTGATCGCTTATCCATCGTTCCGGAGCCGGGGCGGGGGCGTGGATACCGATGCTCGGCTGGATGAAGCGCGCGGGTTGGCGCTTGCCATTGGCTTGGTGGTGATGGACGCGGTGGCGATCCCGATCCGCGAAGCCCGCGCAGGCACACTTTTTGGCCAGGGCCAGATCGAAAACATCGCGGTCCTTTGCAACCAGAACGATGCCGACTTGGTGATTGTTGATGGCTCGCTAACCGCGATCCAACAGCGCAACCTTGAGGACCAACTGAAACGCAAGGTGATCGACCGCACCGGGCTGATCCTCGAAAGATTTGGTGAGCGGGCCGCGACAGCCGAAGGGCGGTTGCAGGTTGAATTGGCGCATCTGGACTATCAGGCCGGGCGGCTGGTGCGTAGCTGGACTCACTTGGAACGTCAGCGCGGCGGCTTCGGGTTCCTCGGTGGGCCCGGCGAAACCCAGATTGAGGCGGATCGCCGGATGATCCGCGATCGGATGGCCAAATTGCGCCGTGAACTGGAGCAAGTCCGCCGCACACGCGGGCTCCATCGCAGCCGCCGCGAAAAAGCGCCGTGGCCGGTGGTCGCGCTGGTCGGCTATACCAATGCAGGCAAATCGACGCTGTTCAACCGGCTGACTGGGGCCGGGGTGGTGGCAGAGGATCTGCTGTTCGCAACGCTTGATCCCACTATGCGGGCGATCCGCTTGCCCGGGCTCGATAAAGCAATCCTGTCCGATACGGTCGGGTTCATCTCTGACTTGCCGACGCAACTTGTCGCGGCGTTTCGCGCGACGCTCGAAGAAGTGACTGCCGCAGACGTGATCGTGCATGTGCGCGATATCGCGACGCCTGATACAGCGGCGCACCGCACCGAAGTGCTGCAAGTGCTGACCGAGCTGGGGGTTGATGGCGATGAAGCAGGGGTCGGCCGCATCCCCGTGATCGAGGCCTGGAACAAGTGGGACTTGCTTGCCGAAGACCAGACTGCAGACCTGAACACTGCGATTGCAACCGCTCGCGAAGCCATAATCGTGCCGCTCTCCGCCATTACCGGGTTTGGCTGCGATGCGCTGTTGCAGGCTGTGAATGCAGTGCTGACTGCTTCGGCACAGATCCATGTGTTCGTCCTGCCAGCCGCTGATGGTCAGCGGATCGCCTGGCTCCATGCGCATGGCGATCTGGTTTCGGATCGTGGTGCCGGTGAGGATGAACGGGGGCCGTTGCGAAGGATCGAAGTGCGGCTGGATGCCCCGGCCCTAGGGCGTTTTTCGCGGCTCTGACTGCTTGACGTCACGCCACAAAGCGTCCTGCTCGTCGAGCGACAATGTGGCAAAATCAAGTTTCCGGTCGCTCGCCAGTTGCTCCATCGCGCGATAGCGGCGTTCAAACTTGGCGTTGCCCGCGCGCAGGGCATCTTCAGCAGAAATACCATGCGCACGAACAAGGTTCACGGCTGCAAACAGGAAATCGCCTGCTTCTTCGAACTTGTCTTCGATGCTGGCGGCTTGCGCCAGTTCATCGATTTCTTCAACAACCTTAGCGGTGGGTCCGGTGATATCCGGCCAGTCAAAGCCTTGTCGTGCAGCACGCTTTTGCAGTTTTTCAGCGCGGAGCAGGGCGGGCAGTGCAAGTGCAATTCCGTCCAGCGCGGCCTTGCTGCCGCTGGCGGCGCGTTCAGCCGCCTTCAGCTCTTCCCAGCGCACCTCCTGGTCGGCTGGCGCAAAGCGGTCCTGGCCGAAGATATGCGGATGTCGGGTCTCCATTTTATCAGCGATGGCCGTGGTGACAGCGGCGAAATCAAATAGGCCGGCTTCTTCAGCTATGCGCGCGTGAAATACGATTTGCAGCAACAGGTCGCCCAATTCTTCCTTCAACGCTGCATGATCGCCGCGCGTAATTGCGTCGGCGACCTCGTAGGCTTCTTCGATCGTATAGGGCGCGATCGAAGCGAAGCTTTGCGCGATGTCCCATTCACAGCCGTACTGCGGATCGCGCAGGCGGGCCATGATTGCGAAGAGGCGGTGGAGCGGGTTCGGGTCAGTCACACCGGCTCACTTTTGGATTGATAATATATATTATGTTAAATGAAAGATCGTGTTGACGAAGGGCCATCATGCCGAAAAACGACTGGCAACAAGCACAACGGCGCCAAAAATCGCGACCCACAGCAGTGCAAACCTAATCGTTCGCGGCCCACCCAATTGATCCGCGCGCAACTCCTGCGAACTCAACACCAACCAGCCGAGCATCGCGATCACCGAAACGACCACTGTGCCGGTAATCAAGCCAGTGTTCACAGCGCAATCTCCAATCCATCAAACCCAACCGACACGTGCGCCGGCAGCTCGGCGGACAAAGTCGCGTAATCCATCGACTTGTCCAGATGACTTAGCACACCCGCTTGCGCGCGGCTCGCTTCGATCAGCTCCAGCGACATTGCCAGATGCGCGTGCGTGGGATGCGGGTCACGCCGCAAGCAATCGACAACGAGCAAGTCTACACGATCAAGCAGACTGACCATTTCACCGGTAATTTCACTGAAGTCTGTCGCATAACCAATTGCTTTACCGTCACATTCAAACCGGAACGCGGTACTTTGCGCGGGGCCATGCGGCATCTGACAATGGCCCACGCCAAATCCCGCTGTCATTCGGACGCGATCCAGCGTTTCCAGCGCCACAATTGTTGGATAACCATGTTGCCCGGCGAAGACATAGTCGAACCGCTGCCGCAATCTTCGCGCTGTTTCGCCAGCGGCATAGCCCGGAATCGGTCCGCCGCGGCCATACCGCAACGGACGCAGATCATCGATTCCGTGGGCGTGATCAGCGTGGTCGTGCGTCCAGAATACGGCGTCAATTCGGTCGATGGCATTGGCCAGCAACTGTTGCCGCAAATCGGTTGAAGTATCGACGAGCACGCGCTGGCCCGCCGCGCTCTCCACCAGGATCGAAACCCGTGTGCGGCGGTTGCGCGGCTCCGCCGGATCGCAAGCCCCCCAATCATTCCCGATCCGCGGCACCCCGGTGGAAGTTCCGGAACCCAGCATGATCAGCTTCATATGGCGGATCCGGCGCTGCCCAGGCCCGCTTTGGTAAACAGCTGCGCAAAATTGCGAGTGGTCTGTTCGGCCAAAAGCTCTGGGCTGACTCCGCGCAGGCCAGCAACAAATCGCGCTGTATCCGCTGTGAATGCGGGCTCGCACACACGTCCGCGGTGCGGGATCGGCGCAAGAAACGGCGCGTCGGTTTCCACCAGCAACCGATCATCAGGTACGACAGCAGCGATCGCTTGCAAGTCTTTGGCGTTTTTGAAGGTTACAATCCCTGACAGCGAGATCGTCAGCCCCAGTTCCAGCACCTGTCGGGCAAAGTCTGCCGAGGCCGTGAAGCAGTGAATCAGCGCCGGAAACACACCTTGCCCCATCTCGTCTGCTAAAATACCGGCCGTATCAGCCTCAGCATCGCGGGTATGGATGATGATCGGCAGCCCGGTTTCGCGCGCCACCGCGATATGCCGGCGGAACAATGCTTGCTGGGTATCCCGGTCCGAATGATCGTAATAATAGTCGAGCCCGGTTTCACCAATCGCAATCACGCGCGGATGCGCGGCGGCGGCCAGCAGTGCAGCTTCGCCCAGATCGGCGTGGGCATCGGCCTCATGCGGATGAATGCCGACGCTGGCCCAGACATCTGGTTCGCGCTCCGCCGTGGCGATCACTTGGGCCCATTCGCTCTGCCGGGTGGAAATCGAAAGGAAGCCCCCCACCCCGGCGGCCCGCGCGCGCACCAAGACGCCTTGCTGATCTTCGACCAACCCCTTGTATTCCAAATGACAATGCGAATCGATCAGCTTCACGCGGCGTCTTCTTGCGGCGGTTCAAGCCGAGGAAACAGCGGACTTGGTGCGGCCAAGCGGAAGGCGCTTTCGGCCAGCGGCGAGTACCAATGCGCACCAATTCGGGCGTAGGTTCGGTCTTCAGCTCCGATCCCCATCGCATCGAGCAACACGTCAGCCTTGGTTGGGATCACTGCGCGGATGCCCACCGCGAGTTGGGCGATGCAGATGTACAGCGTCGCCAGCACAGTTTCCATCCGCTGCGGATCGGTTTTGCGCAGTGTCCACGGCGCTTGCTCGTCAATATAGGCGTTGCAGGCGAAGACAGCCTGCAACCAAGCATCGATCCCTTGCTGCAACGTCAATTCATCGAACGCAGCGGGCACAACGTGCTGCACTGCTTGGCTAACCTGCGCAAACAGCTCGTTGTCGGACTCATTATGTCCGCAGATTTCCGGGAGCGCGCCGTCCAGGTTTTTGGCAATGAAGCTCAGGGTCCGCTGCGCAAGATTACCGAAGGCATTTCCCAGCTCAGTATTCCCACGCATTATAATCGCTTCTGTGGAATAGCTGCCATCCTGCCCGAAGGCGACTTCGCGCATCAGAAAATAGCGTAGCACGTCGACTCCGAATTGCTCTGCCAGTGCGATTGGATCGGTTACATTGCCAAGCGATTTTGATTCTTTTTGCCCACGATTGAGCATGAAGCCATGGCTGAACACCTGTTTGGGCGCCGGTAGACCCGCGCTCATCAGGAAAGCCGGCCAATAGACCGTGTGGAACCGGGTGATGTCTTTGCCGATTAAGTGCAGATCGGCGGGCCACCATTTCGTGAACTCGGGGGTTTCGTCAGGAAACCCAAGCCCGGTCAGGTAGTTAGTCAAGGCATCTACCCACACATACATCACGTGGCCGTCGCTGCCGGGCACCTTCACGCCCCAGTCAAAGCTGGTGCGCGAGACGGACAAATCGCGCAGGCCGCCCTCAATAAACCGCAGGATTTCGTTGCGGCGGCTGTCCGGACGAAGAAAGTCGGGCTGCTGGGTCAGCAATTTGAGCAAGGGTTCGCCAAAACGCGACAGCCGGAAAAACCAGCTTTCCTCAACGGTCCATTCCACCGGGGTTCCCTGGGGTGAGAGTTGCTCCCCCCCCTCACCGGCCAGCAGTTCGGTTTCATCATAATAGGCTTCGTCGCGAACTGAATACCAGCCTTCGTAGCGGTCTAAATAGAGATCGCCGCTTGCTTCCAGTCGTCTCCATAATGCTTGACTGGCAGCATGATGGCGCGGCTCGGTGGTGCGCAGAAATACATCATGTGAGATATTCAATTCTTCGCACATTGCAATGAAATACGATGACATTTCATCTGCCAGCTGCTGCGGCGTTTGCGCCAGTTCGCGGGCCTTTTGCGCCATCTTCAAGCCGTGCTCGTCAGTGCCGGTTTGAAACCGCACATCGCGCCCGCGCATCCGCTGATGACGGGCGATCACATCGGCGGCGATCACTTCATAAGCATGGCCGATATGCGGCTTGCCGTTGGGATAGCTAATGGCAGTGGTGATATAGAACGGCTCGCCCATGGCGCAGATGCATCTTTCAAACAGTCAGGCTGCCTCTCTAGGCATGGCAACCGATGCCAGCAAGCCGCCAATTTCAAGTACCAGCAGACCCGCGTCGAAGTTGTAGGTCACGAATTGTCCGCTGATCCGCACCAGTTCCGCATGAACTTCGATCATCCGGCGCTGACTGGGGCGTTCGGCCTGGCGCAGACCGGCGGCGATGGCAGCGCGCGCCAGCTCGATCGTCGCCAATTGCCGTTCCCGATCCGGACGTGCACCAATCGCTTCGGCGAGCGCCCCGCGCAGTGCAAAGCCTGGATCACCGTCGTGCAGGATTTGGCCCATTAGCGTATGAATTCGCCCAAGGTCGTGCGCGACGAAATCGAGCGCGGCCCCCGGTGATCCTGCCGCCGCTAACGCTGCCGCTGCGCGGGTTTCGACACTGGCTTCCGGCACATCCTGTTCCAGTATTCTTCGAATCTGAGCGCTGTCCAACGGATCAAACCGCAACACCCGGCAGCGCGAGCGGATTGTGGGCAGCAAGCGTCCGGGCCGGTGTGCGACCAGCAGGAAAAACGTGCCCACTGGCGGTTCCTCCAAACTTTTGAGCAGTGCATTAACTGCGCCCTTTTCCAGATCGTCAGCCGGATCAATGATGATCGCGCGCCTGCTGCCCAAGGTCGGCCGGGTAGTGAGCCGCTGCTGCATCCGGCGCACTTGATCGATGGAGATATTGCGCTTTAGCTGGAATGGTTTGCCTTCGGCCTGCTTCTTTACCTCGTCGTCGTTGGCGGGCAGCGGTTCGAGCGTGATGATGTCTGGGTGAGCGCGCGAATCTGGTTGCGCTACGCCGGGTTCGGCCACCAGCGTCGCGGCGGCCTGCTGCGCAAAGGCGGCTTTGCCGATCCCGCGCAGCCCGGCCAAAATCCAGGCGTGATGCAATCGCGGCGAGGCCAATGCCGCGTGCCATTCGCGCCAAGCCGCGTCGTGTCCGGTCAGATTGCTCACGCCGCAATGCCAAGCGCGGCGAGCACCTGCGCGTGAACTGCTTCGGCGAGACCATTGCCATCAATCCGGACAAACCGCTGCGGTTCGGCTGCGGCAAACCGCACAAACGCGGCCGCAACCTGGGCATGATAAGCCGGATCGCGCCCGCCAATCCGGTCAGGATTGCCCTGATCGCGCGCAACCAATCGGGCGGCGGCGGCTTCGGGCGAGACATCGAACAACAGCGTTAGGTCGGGCAGTAAGCCGCCCGAGCCGATCTGGTGCAGCGCGAGCACCTCGGCATCAGACAGTCCGCTGCCGCCGCCTTGATAGGCCCGGCTTGAATCCACAAACCGGTCACATATTACCCATTTGCCAGCCGCCAGCGCGGGCCGGATCAGGCGTTCGACGTGATCAGATCGCGCAGCGGCGAACAACAGCGCCTCGGCCCGGGGTAACCACCCCTCCCCTGCGGTTTGCAGTAGCAGCTGCCGGATGGCTTCCGCCCCCGGCGTGCCACCAGGTTCGCGGGTGATCACGCAGCGATGTCCGGCCCGGCCCAGAGCTTCTGCCAGCAGCCGGGCCTGAGTAGACTTGCCCGCCCCTTCCCCGCCTTCCAGCGCTATGAACCGCCCCGCGCTCATTCAGCAATTCCCATGATTCCGTTCACAATCCGGTGTACCGACCCAGCCTGCGCAATATCGCGGGCCGCACGCAAGGGAAAGCGCGCCGGCGGGCCGCCGTCAACTGCAAGCTCCAACTCAGCCACAATTTTGCCGCGTTGGATCGGTGCTTTCAGTGGGCCCACATAAACGATCCGTGCGCGCAACTGCGTCGTGTGGCCCGGCTCGCCTGCCCGGCTGGGCAACGCAACGGAGACCGGAGCCACCAGTTGCAGCGCCACCGCGCGACGATCGCCGTCTTGCACGCTTGCCACGCCAACGATGGCTCCGGCGGGAGCGATTAGGCGGCTATGCCAGCTCGCAAAGCCCCATTCAATCAGATCGCGCGCGGCGACAGCGCGTGCGGATTCGCTGGGCGCACCGCCGATTACGAGCATCAAACGCCGCCCGCCCCGTTGCACCGTGCCAAGAAAATTGAAGCCTGCCTCGCGGGTGTGGCCGGTCTTGATCCCGTCCGCTCCAGGCACCACCCCGGCGAAAGGGTCACGGTTGGCGTAAGTCGCACCGTTCCAAACCACTGCTGGTTTGCCGATATAACGCGCATACAACTGCGGATGATCGCGCAGCAGTGCCTGGCCCAGCCGCACCAGATCGCGGGCGTTAACTTGAGTCTGGCCATTGTCTGGCCAACCATTGGGGGTTGCAAACCGGCTGGTGGACATTCCGAGGGCCTTGGCGCGGGCATTCATCAGGGTGAGCCATGCTGGAACTGACCCAGCACCGCCTTCCGCAAGCGTGACCGCTGCATCGTTGGCAGAGGCCGTCGAAATGCCCAATAGCAGATCGTGCACAGGCACTTGCACACCTGCTTTCAGGTAGAACGAAGTGCCTTTGCCAGACCAAGCCTGCGCAGTTTCAGGGCGCACAGTAATCAAGCGATCCTCGCGCAATTTGCCCGCAGCGATCAAGTCAAACGCCACCAACAGCGTCATCGCCTTCGTAACCGATGCGGGCAGAAATGGCGCAGCGGCCTTGCGTGCAAACAGCGTTTGCCCCGAACCCAGATCGACCAGCAGCGCAATCTGCGGCGTGTTGGCACTGGCTGGACTGTTTGCAAGATCCCGCTGGGGTGCAGATGGCGCGACTGCGCTAACAGCCAAAGCCGCCCCGCCGAGCATCGCCAAGCCCGCACCGATCAGGAATCTTTGCACCAATATTCCCCCCGTTGCGCCAGCGATTTCCGGCGCAGCTTGGGTGGCTACCTATTCCGCGCGCAGGATTCGTGCGTCGCTATACCCGGCGGCCCGGGCCTTCGCCAGCGCGGCCTGTGCGTCAGCGGCGTTTGCGAAGGGGCCCATCCGCACACGCCAGATTTGGCCGCTGCCGGTAACTTGCGCGCCAAATTTTGCAGCCACCGTTTTGGCGCGTGCTTGTGTGGAAAACGCAGCGACCTGAACCACAACGCCTTGCGTCGCCGGTGCAACGGCTGCCGTTGGCTTAGGCGCTGCCGGCGCGGACGAACCTGGCCGCGCCCCAGCTGGGAGTGCAGGTGCGGCACTGACCGGCGGCTTGACAGGCGCAGCGGCAGGTGGCGTCAAAATCACACCATTCTGTTGATCAAGTTTGCGGGTCAGCACAGCGAGTAACGACTTTGGGGTGTCCATCCGCGCAGGCGCGGCTTGGCCGCTCCGCAGCGCCGCGCGTTCTGCCTCTGGCGGGTTGACCCGGCGCACCCGAACTGGCGCACGCGGATTGCCGCCCAGCCCCAGCTGTGCCGCTGCGCCTGGCGAGAGTTCCACCAGACGCGTATTGGACATCGGTCCGCGTCGTTCCACCCGGACCAGAATGGTCTTGCCGGTATCGAGCGCAGTCACTTCCAGATAGCTTGGCAACGGCATCGTCAGGTGCGCGACTGAAACGTTGCTGCCGCCTTCTTGTCCTAATGCGGCATAGCCAACCGCGTCATAATTCAAGCGGTCGTTAGGCGTGTGGGTGATCCCATCGATCACGAATGGTTCGCCGATCACCATCGGATAGTCAGCAGCCGGACCGGTTGTTGCCACCACAGGCAGCGAATCCGCAATTGCCCCGCCGCTGCAGGCCCCCAGAATGGAGATCAGCGCAAGTTGCGTGAAGCGGTTAACGGGCGATTTCATCTGCGAGTAATCCCACGGAAAGAGCATAGTAATTTGAGCAGTTGTATTGCAGGATAACCCTATAATTCCCGGTTAAGAGATAGGCTGGCTGACCCCGTCCGTCCGGCTCCAGCAAGCTGGCAAGCTCGCCATCTGCGATCGGCGCGAGCGGCTCGATGCCGAGTTGCCGCCACTCGGCAATCGTCTTCCACGCTGAATGCCTGGCATGGACGCGAGGGCAAGTTGGCGAGTCCAGCCGGGTCGTCACGGCAAGACTGTTAAATTCGGCGGGAACCCGCGCGCGCACCCCCCAGGGCTGGCCGCTGCGCCAGCCCGAATCGCGAAAATAGTTGGCAATCGACGCCAGGGTATCGGCACGGTTGTACCAGATATCAGCGTCGCCATCGCCATCGCCATCGCGCGCCAGCCGCAGGTAGACACTGGGCAAAAATTGCGGATTGCCAAAGGCTCCCGCCCAGCTGCCTTTCAGTCGTTCGCGCGGCACGCCGCGGTCCACCATTTTCAACAGGGCGATGAATTCGCTGGCGAACAGCTCACGCCGCCGCCCTTCGTAGGCCAAGGTGGCTAGCGAGCGCGCCAGATCGAAATCGCCGCGATAGGAACCATAGTTGGTTTCATGCCCCCAGATCGCAAGCACGATTTTTGCTGGCACGCCATAGCTGCGCTCTACCCGCGCGGCCAGCTCCGGAGCTGCATCGCGGACACGGCGCCCGCCAGCGATGCGTTGGCTATCGACATGTGTCCGCAAATAGCCGGCCATCGATGGCGGTGGACCACTGGCCGAGCCGGGCTGCGCCTGATCAAGCGCGATCACGCGCGGGTTGTAGGTCAGGCCTGCGATCATCTGGGCAACGGTGCGATCACTAACCCCTTCGAAACGCGCACGCGCTCCCAAGGTTTGGAGATAGGCCTGAAACCCGCCGCCTTGATCCTCTTGTGCCGCTACTTGAGTGGGAGCACCGGAAAAACCAGCGAGAACAAGCGTGGCAGCAGCAACCTGCCTAAAAAGACGAAATCTGGACATAGCCCAGAGTCGTCGCACAAAGCGCTTGGCTTGCAAAGGCAAATGCCGTGGTGACAAACGCTTCATCGCGCGCTAGCGGCAACTCGCTGACGGACAGGTGGCAGAGTGGTCGATTGCAGCGGTCTTGAAAACCGCCGTGGGTGAGAGCTCACCGTGGGTTCGAATCCCACCCTGTCCGCCAACAGCCAATTCCTCAACATTCCTCAACACCCCCTAGACCCTCTAAAATAGGCGTTTTTAGAGGCGTTCGCGTCCCCTCACGGCCCTTGCTGTTCCTGCCCAGCCGCGCTATTGTGTGGTAGGAAACGTGGGAGGCGATGAAATGGGCCGATTGACCGCAACTGGAGTGAAGGCCACGACTCAGCCGGGGCGCTATGGCGACGGCGATGGCTTGTTCCTGCTGATCGACAAGCGCGGCGGCAAAAGCTGGATGGTCCGAATCCAAAAAAACGGGCGGCGGCGCGATATTGGCTTGGGCAGCGCGGCCAAGGTTCCCTTGAAACTGGCGCGCGACCGCGCAATCTTGGCCCGCTCACAAGTCGAAGCCGGGATCGATCCGAGCGCAGAGCGGCGCAAGGCGGCTGGCGTCCCGACATTCCGCGAAGCGGCGGCGCTGGTCCATGCCGAGCACAAGCGCGGCTGGAAAAACGGCAAGCATCAAGCGCAATGGCTTGCCACACTCGATGCCTATGCATTCCCGGCCTTTGGCGATGTTTCGGTGGCGCTGGTTGACGCGCCAGCCGTGCGCGATGCCCTTGCGGCAATCTGGTTGACCAAGCCGGAAACCGCGCGGCGACTTCGCCAGCGCATTCGCACGGTGATCGATTGGGCAGTTGCCAAGGGCTATCGCGACGGGCCGCTGGCAATGGCGGTGATCGACAAGGCTCTGCCGCGCCAGCGCGAGCGGGTGAAGCATCACAAGGCGCTGCCTTTTGCTGAGCTTCCCGAATTTACGCGTGCACTACGCGAGCGCGAGACTTTGGGGCGGCTGGCATTGGAAGCGGCTATCCTGACTGCCGCACGGTCTGGCGAGGTGCGCTTGGCAGTGTGGCAAGAAATCGACTTGGACGCGCGCACGTGGTCGATACCAGCCGCGCGCATGGTCGCCGATAAGGTTGAGGCGGCTTACCGGCGCGGCAATCTGCTGGAAAAACGGCGCGCGCTAATGGCCGCTTGGGCTGACTATTGTGAGGGGGCGAGCGGCGGCAACGTCGTGCGGCTGGCCCAGTGACCGACGACGAAGAAGATTGGAAGTCCAGTTTATCGCCCGGCGCTCGCGCGCTAGTTGAGGCTGTCGATCTGCGCCACCACGGCGTCGATCTGGAGCGCGTACAGCGCATACATCTTGGCATCGATAACGAACCGATGGACTTTTCCGCCGAAACGCTGGCGACGATGCTGCAAGAGATTGCCGAGCAATGCGAGGAAGATGCAGCGTTCACCCTTCGCGCAGTTGTCCGCGCGCTCAGGGGACAAGACGATAATCACAAGCTTGTTTTGCACCACAAGAAGCCCGGTCGCTTTGTTAGCCCGACCGAGTCCGAAGAAAAGCACAACCGGGAAATGAGCTGGCTTCATACCTTGGCGAGTAGGGAAAAAATAGGCGAGCAGACCGAGGCGGCGATTGCATTCATTGCGGAACGTTGGGGGGTTATCCACTTGCATGCTTCTGCCGCTTGCCTATCAATGAGTCTTGGCCATGACGGCCCTAGCGAAAAGCAAAAATGTCGTTCTCTTCAATCCGAATTGCTGCCGGGGTTTCGT
>JANORN010000205.1:0-15670 GCA_031415355.1 Novosphingobium sp.
CACCGGGGTGCTGCACAAGGCCGGCACGCTATCGATGGCCCGGTTCGCGCCGGGCACCGCCACCGGCGACTTTTCAATCCTGCTGTCGGATATGCCGGGGCTCGACGCCAATCCCGCTGCACCCGATGCCGAAGGCAAGGCCGGTTACGCCGCGTTTGGCCGGGTTGTCAGCGGCATGGAAGTGGTCCGCCGGATCTACGACGCGCCGCTCTCCGCCACCAAAGGCGAAGGAATCATGCGCGGGCAGATGCTGGAACGCCCGGTGCGGGTGCTGACCGCGCGGCGGGCGAGTGCTACACCAGCCAAACCGAATTAACGCCGCCCATCCCGCTCTCAACCCGCACCTTGCGCCCCGCGACTGGCCCACTGCGCAGTTCGCGCGCCACGCCCGGATCGCTGCTGTTGGCGCAGACCCGCATGGCGGGCTGATCCGCACTGCCGCCAATGCGGGCAATCACGGTCGCCACTTCGCCATGCTTGCCCGGCTGGATTGTAAAGCTCTCCGCCTCCGCCTCGCCGTCAAAGCTCTCTGCGACGGCAAAGCCAGGCGCGATTTTGGGCAGGCTGGTCCAGCGCGGTGCGGACCAGTCCGCGGGCGTGGTTGAATAAATGCCCGCCGCATATTTGCTCATGATCCCGCCGTTCGCGCCGACCAGCGCCATGGCACCCGGCGCGCTCCGGCAGCGCGCGACCGCCTCGGCGATAGCGTGCGCGGAATAGTTGTTGCCCGCCCCGCCGAAGAACGGCAGGCCGCCGGTCAGCGTCCAGCCGCGCGGATCATCGCGCTGGAGCCCGAAGGCATCGAGCAGGTTGAAGATCGGGATCGCAAAGCACGAATAGAGATCGACGATGCTGAGGCCCGCCCAATCCGTGCCGGCTGTGGCCAAAGCGGTCTTGATCGCCGCGACCGCCGCCGGGCTGCGCTCCAGACTGTCACGGGTCAGCAGCGGCGGCTCGGCGCAATCGGCGACGGCGTGGATATGGACCCAGCGGTCCTCTGGCACGCCCTGCCGCTGCGCCTCGGCCACGCTGGCGAGCACGATGGCCGCGCCCTGGTTGACCTGATCGCGCGCGACCACCAGTCGCGCGTATGGCTCGGCCAGCAACCGGTTGCGGTCATCCAGCGTGGCGAGTTCCACCGCCGAGCGCGCGACCGGCGCGGCGGCATGGGGGTTCGCCGCCGCAACCCGCGTGAACGGCGCGAACAGCCGCGCGATCTCGTCGCGGTACTCCTGCAAGCTCAGCCCCAGCCGCTCGCGCCGGACATTCTCGGCGAACGCATAGCTGGCAATCGGCGTCCCCGCGCCATGCTTCAGCAGCGTCAGATCATAGACCCCGTCGTGGCCATAACCGCGATCCTCGATGGTCCCCCGCCGGGTTTCAGACCAATCGCGCTGCTCGCCCCGGCTGGTCAGCGCGCGGGTAGTGGAAATCGCCTCGGACCCGACAACGGCCGCCAGCTTTGATCGCCCAGCGGCAATCTCTGCGGCCAGTTCGCCGACCAGCTTCTGCGGCCCCTGCCCGCCGACAATCTCCAGAATCGCCCGCGCCGGATTGGCGCCCGCTCGGCGCGCCACCGCGCGCGGCGGGTTGTTGGCATGGCCGAACGGCGCGCCATAGCGCGTGCCCGAAATCTCGAACTGGCGGATCGCGGCGATGGTATCGAGCGCCGCACCCAGGCTGCGCTTGGCCCCGGCATCGGCGAAAGCTGCCTTCAGCGCAGCGCCCGCCAGGTCCATCGGCGAGCGCTCTAGATAGCCATCCTCGCCGACCCGTTCGGAGACTTGCCCCGCCCCGATGATTATGGGGGTATTGTCATCAAGCTTGCTCACAATACCTGCCCGTCATCGATCGTCAGCGTGGCTCCGGTGACGTGCCGCGAAGCATCGGAGGCGAGAAATAGAACTGGCGCATCGAGCGCGGTAATCGGAGTCAGGCGGCGGCGGTGGAACGAATTTACATGCGCTTGCCCCGCCGCCGTCTCAAACCAGTCGCCCTGGATTTCGGTATCGATATAGCCCGGCTGAACGGTGTTGACGTTGATCCCCTGCCGCACCCACTCGCGCGCGAACTGGCGGCCGAGATGCGCCACCCCGGCCTTGATCGCGGCATAGGCCGTTTCGCCATTGCCAGTCAGCTCTGCCGTGATCGAGCCGAGCAGCACGATCCGTCCACGCTCGCTGTCGCGGAATCCAGCCGCAATCATCCGCTTCGCCCCTTCGCGCGCGGTCAGATACAGTCCGGTGAAATTGGTTTCGACCACTGCGGCGATATCGGTGGCGGCCAGTTCGGTCGAGCGCCCGGCCTTGGCGATCCCGGCGTTGGCGATCACCGTATCGACCGTGCCGAACCGCGCCTCGGCGGCATCATAGGCCGCGATCAGCGAGGCTTCGTCAGTGACGTCAATCGCCACGGCGAGGGCCTGATCACCCAGTTCTTCCGCCAGCGCCGCAACCTTTTCCACCCGCCGCGCGCCGATCACCACATTCGCGCCTTCGCGCACGAACAGCCGCGCGAAGTGTGCGCCGAACCCGGACGAAGCCCCGGTAATCAGTGCCGTCCGCCCCACCAATGTCAATTCCATGCCCGGCTCCTTGTCAGCGCAGGTTTAACCGCTCGCTTAAGAAGGGCAAGGCACTTTCAGAGCAGCTCCAATCCCTCACCCAAGGCTGCCCGCAGCGCGGCAATGGCCTGAGCCTTCAACTGGTGCACACGCGGAACCGACACCCGCAGCGCCTCCGCAATCTCAGCCAGGTTGAGTTCCTCGACAAAGTACAGCTGGACAACCAGCTGCAGCCGGTCCGGCAGGCCCGCGATGGCGCCCGCAACATGCCCGCGCAGCTCGGCATCGGCCAGCAGGGTGAAGCTGTCCGGGCTGTCATCAGCAAATGCCGCATTGGCATCGGAATAGGTCTCATCGAGCGATTCCAGCCGGATTGGCCGCTCGTCGCGGAACTGGCTGCGCGACAGCGGGATCTGGCGGCGGACCAGATCGACCATCGCCCCGCGCACCCGCAGCTTGGCATAGGCTGCAAAGCCATCCTCACCCGGCCCCGTATGGCGCTGCGCAGCTTCGGTCAGCGCGACCAGACCGGTTTGAATCAGATCTTCCAGCTCAATCCCCGCGCGGCCCCCGCCGTGGACGTGCCAGGCGAGGCGGCGGACCATCGGCAAAAACCGTCGCACCCGGTCGGCAGCTTCGGGGCGGTAGGCGCTGGCAGCGTTAAAATGGCGGACGTCATGCTTCATGCGGCAAGTCCTTCTGGTTCAGGCTGGGTCTGCGGTGGCGGCAGCGAGCCGCCGATTACCGCGACAACTTCGATGGGTTGAGTGGCGGGCAATTCGGTGATCGAGAGCACCAGACAGGCCGGTGCGCGAACCCGCAGCAGCGCCGCCAGCGCCCGGCGCGCGCGCGGCTGGACCACCAGCGCTGCGGGCGTACCCCCGCGTTCGGCAATCAGCCCCGCAACATGCTCGCCGATGGTCCGCGCGAGGTCGGGCTCGATCAGCGGCTGGCCGGTGGTGGGATCGTGCAGGCCCTGAACAATTGCCGTTTCCAGCGCTGCATCAAGCGTTAGCACGGGCAAGCGCTCGCTTGGCGGGCAGACCTGCCCGACCAGCAATCCGCCCAGTTCCGCGCGGAGCAAGTCAATCAGCCGGTCGTGATCGAGCGTCACCTGCACCGCTTCGCTAAGGCAGGCCAGGATCGGCACCGGATGGCTGATGGGCACGCCTTCTTCGAGCAATGCACGGAGCAAGCGGGTGAGCGCGGCCAGGCTAAGCGGCTGCGGATGGACAGTTTCGACCAGGTGGCCGGCATGGTCCTTCACCCGGTCCAGGATCGCGCGCACTTCGTCCGGTCCCAGCAATTCCTGCGGGCGCGTGACGAGCAAATGGTTGAGCTGCGTGGCGATCACCGTACTGGGATCGACTACCAGAAAGCCCTCGCCCACCGCCTGATCGCGCTGCGTCTGTTCAATCCACAGCGCGGTGCAGCCATAGCTGGGGTCGCGGGTTTCAATCCCGCTGACCGCGTGACGCGGGCCGACATCGCCGGTGTCGATGGCCAGCAAGCGGTCAGGTTGCAGCACCGCCCCGCCCAGCGCCACCCCGCCCAGCAGCACCCGGTATTCGCCGGGCGCCAGATCAAGCGAATCGCGCAAGCGGAATTGCGGCACGATAAAACCGAAGCCTTGGCTCAGTTGCTTGCGCACCCCGGTAATCCGCGCCACCAGCGGCGAACCGCGACGGTCATCGACGAGGTGGACAAGGCCATAACCCAACTCGATCGTGACCAGAGTGTGGTCTGACACGTCGGCCAAGTCGATCCGGCCCGGCTCGATCACCTCGGGCACGATCTCGGCCGGCAACGCCAGCTTGGCCGCACGGCGGCGCAGGCCGTGCCAAAGCCACAGCGTCAGCCCGGCGGCGGGGAGGAAAATCGTCTGCGGCATCGCCGGGATCGCCCCGATCGCCGCAAGGATCAGCGCCACCGGCAGCCAGGCGCGCGGATCTGCAAATTGTCCGCCAATCTGACCCGACAGATCGCGCGCATCCGATACGCGGGTCACAATCGTGGCGGCGGCAATCGACAGCAACAGCGCCGGAACCTGCGCGACCAGCGCATCGCCCACCGCCAGCGTAATATAAAACTCCGCCGCTTCGCTGGCGCTCAACCCGTGACTGATCATCCCCAGACAGAATCCACCGATCAGGTTGACCGCCAGGATCAGCAGCGCCGCGACCGCATCGCCCTTCACGAACTTGCTGGCACCATCCATCGAACCATAGAAGTCCGCTTCGGTCGCAACTTCGCGACGGCGGGCTTTGGCTTCGTCGGCGGTCATGATCCCGGCGGCGAGATCAGCATCGATCGCCATCTGCTTGCCCGGCAAAGCATCGAGCGTGAACCGCGCCGAGACTTCGGAAACACGGCCCGCACCTTTGGTCACGACCACCATGTTGATAATCATCAGGATCATGAACACGAACAGTCCGACCGCGAAATTGCCGCCGACCAGAAACGCGCCGAACGCCTCGATCACATGCCCCGCCGCCGCCCCGCCCTCATGCCCGTGGACCAGCACGACCCGGGTCGAAGCGACGTTCAACGCCAGGCGCAACAGCGTAGCGAACAGCAAGACCGAGGGAAACGAGCTGAAATCAAGCGGCTTTTCGGCATTCATCGCCGCCATCAAGATCGCAATCGACAAGGCGATGTTGAGCACGAAAAAGATGTCGAGCAGCAGCGCGGGCACCGGCACGATCATCAGCCCGATCAGCGCGAGGATGCCAGCGGGCAGTGCCAGACCCGAAATCTGCTGAATGGTGGGCAGCTTCACAGCCCGAACGCCTTAAGCTTGCCATAGGCTGCGCGGACCTGCTGGCCCGCTGCGCTGCTGTCGCCGGTGCCAAGCGCGAAGGTTTGGCGCAGGGTTTCCGCCATTGATGGCCGCGCGGGACCGCTCGGCTGGAACGGCGACGTGGACGCGATTCCGGGCCCAGACTCTGGACTGGCCGCACTCCAGCTTGCTCCGGGCGCGATTGGACTTGAAGGAACACCGCCAGGGAACGGCTCCAGCGCATCGCGACCCATCGCGCGCTCCATCTTACCGCGCATCAGTCCCATTACTTCGCTGACCGAGCGCGCCGTTCCGCCGGGAGTGAAAAATATCCCGCGATTGGCCCCAGCGGCCTTGGGCAACAGTGCGGCAGCCGATTGACCAGGGTCGCTGGCCAGCGCGCGCAGGAATTGTCCGGCGCCGCCGGCCCCCAGGAAGTGCGCCAGATACAGTTCCGCCGCATCGGGCGCGCGGCCCAGCACACCGGACAAGTCCTCAGCATTGTCGCTGGCAAATTCCGCCGCCATCACCGCCGAAGCGTCGGGATCGAACCGCAGGGCCATGATCTGCTGGCGCAGCGCAGGATCGCTAATCCGGCCATCTTCGATTGCGGCGCTGGTCCAGTCGAGTCCGTGTTTGCCGCCGTGACGGTCCAGCGTTTGCAGCCAGGTGCCGCGCGTGAATTGATAAAGCCCAGCCGCGCTGGAAGTGCCCGCTCGCGCATCCGGATCAAGGCTCGATTCAAGCCGCGCCTGAGCCAGCAGATAGTTGAAATCGACCCCGGTGCTGGTCGCCGCGCGTGCAATTGCGGCGCGCACGGCAGGCGCGGCACCGGCCGTGGCATTGGCGGCGGGGACAACAGACGGGGGTGCAGACTGGCTCAAACAAAACTCCCATTGCAACGCGGCAACGGGAGTGGAGGAGCAAGGGGCGTGCCAGTTTAGCGGGCGGCTGCGGCGTAGGCATAGGCCGGACGCGCGCCAGAGCTGGTCCGATAGAGCGCGGGCGATCCAGTCAAGGCATCCAGCCGCGCCGTCACATTTGCCGCCACAAGGTTGCGAATCTGGCGGTTTACCTCGTTCAAACGCCGGGCAGCTTCGAGCAGGCCCTGGCACTCAGCGTCGGGTTGAGCGTCCGCCGAGTCAGCCTCGATCACATCGCACAGCCCGCGCTTGCTCACCGCGCAGCCCATGATCCCGTCGAGGTCCAGCCCGGCAAGCGCCTGCCGTTCCGCCTGAAGCACGGCAACCATTTGCCGCAGCGATTGCGCCAGTTCGGAACTGCGAGTCATTTACCAGTCCTCAGCAGAATACCCGCAGCGATCATGGCGTCGGCCACTTTGGCAGGAACGATAGGATAGGTTCCGCTCTCAATCGCGCGCCGGATCTGGGTGACCCGTTCGGTATCGACCGGCGGCTCACCGGGGTCGAGCGCCAGGCGGCGCTCCACCACCGGCTCACCGGTCGCACCTGCTGTTCGCGCCGGAACTCTAGTCGAAACGTTTGACAGCACCGCCGGCGCGGCAGCTCGGGCTGATATTGCGCCAAGGGGACGCGCCGGGTCGAGCCCCTTGGGGCTAAGCTCGATGGGCATGATGTCGCTCCTGTGTAATTCGTCAGACCCCAGAACGACGTGAGTACTGCGCGGTTAAGGGCGAGCGGCAATTTTTTTCCGCTGGTCACGGCAAAACAATGCCGACTGCCCCGGGCCGCAGCACCTGCGCGCGCACCGGCTCGGTCTTGACACCGGCCAGACGAACCTTGATCCAGGCCCCGGCCGCGCCGGGTTCCATCGCCTCGCCTTGCTGAGATATCGCAAAGCCTTCCCCGCTGACGGTGACGCTCAGCGCATCGCCGCGCGCGACCAGTGGCGCGGCGGGCGCGTCAGCCATGCCATCGCTGCGTAGCGGGACATAGATCTTCCAGCCGCCGGAAACCGGGCAAGCCACCTGCACCACATCGCGCCGCGCACCAAACCAGTCTAGCAGCGGTGCCGACGGACACGGCCGGAGTCGCAACCGCCGGTCAGTTGGCATGGCCGCCCCGCCAGGTTGGCCGATTGCGGCGCCAGTAAAGACAGCCACCTGAGCATCGATAGCGGCGAGATCGGCGAGCGCCTGCGCTTGCGCAGATGCGCTCAGCGAGAGGCCCAGCAGAGCACAGGACATGCGGATCATCGGATTGGTTCCTCAACAAAGTGATCAAACGCAAGAATGGCGATTGGCGGGCCTTCGGCGCGCGGATCAAGCACGATCCGGGCCGGACGGTCACTGCGCTGCGCCAAGGTGAGCGCTTGTTGGGCAGCGGCCAGCGGCGCAACGATGGTCAGTTGCTGGCGCGGATCGCGCGGCTGTTCAGCCAGCCACGCGGTCAGACCAGGCGCGCCTTCGGCCGCGCGCCACTGCGCCACGGGTTCTGACTGGATCGGAGTGCCCGCCGCGTCCGGCGCTTCACTGACCGCTGCTGCCATCACCATGAACAGGATCAGAGACAAGTCTGCGAGCACCGTCTGCCACCCGCTGCCCGCGCGCGCGATCATGCTGCGCTCTGCTCTGCAGCGGTGCGGCGGCGCGGCTTGAACTCGATCGCTAGTCTTGCCGCCAGCCAGTCGATCAACCACTGCCGCTGCTCCTCTTCCGCCTTGGCCGAGCGCTCCACCATCCGCGCCAGTGGGGCGAGCAGCAAGTTGGCGAGCAGCAATCCATAAAGCGTGGTCAGCACCGCCATCGAAATCGCCCCGCCCAGCGCTCCGCTCGCCAGGCCTTCCACGGGCAATTGGCTGAGCGAGATCAGCGTCCCCGCCAGTCCGAACACCGGGGCAAGCTCTGCCGCTTGCGCCATGGTCCGCACTGCACGGTCGCTGGCGCGCATCCGCCGCGCGCGGTGGGCCGCATGCATATCAAGCACGCCCGTCAGCGAGCGTTGTGCAAACAAGGCCTCGGTCGCCTCTTCAAATTCGCTGTCTGCATAGTGATGGACCGGCGCGCGTAGCAGGCCATCCTGGTGAATATCCTGCACTTGCAGCGCCAGTTCCGTTTGCGTCGCCTCAGCGTCAAAGCCGGGCTGGCCCAGCTGGCTGACCTGAACCAGTGCGATACCGCAATCCCGCCAGCCACAGCGTAGCAGTGTCGCCAGCACTGTTCCTCCCAGCACGATTCCGGCCGAGGGTCCGTCAAGCAGATTGATCCAGTTCATCGATAAAGCTCCTTCCCACCCCAGAACGACGCGGCGCAGAGTGTTTCAGGGGGCAGCGGCAATTTGCCGGATCGCGGCAGATCATTGCCGCTCGCCAATCTCAAATCGCCCGCATTTCTGCCATTTCAGAACTTGGCACGGGAGTTGCTGAACACTTCGCACGACGCCAACAGGAGCTACGTCATGGCCGAAAGCCTCTTTGGAATTCACGCTGCTGCACTGGAATTGCGATCCGCCCGGCTGGGGATGATCACGGGCAACATCGCCAATGCCGCTACCCCGGGCTATAAAGCGCGCGATATCGATTTCGCCGCCGCCCTGCGTGCCCGGATGGGTGGGGCAGGCAGCGAGCCCGCGATTGCCAATGCCACGCGCTATCGCCTGCCGGTGATGCCCAGCCTGGATGGCAACACGGTCGAAATGGCGACCGAGCAGACCGCCTTTTCAGAAAACGCCGTCGGCTATGCCACCACCCTCGCCTTCATTCGCGGCCGCGCTGAAACGCTGACCCGCGCGCTGCAAGGCGATTGACAATGCCCGCCCCGCTGACCCTGTTCGACGTCGCCCAGCGCGGCATGTCTGCCCAGCTGGTGCGGATGAACGCCGCCGCTTCCAATCTGGCCAATGCCGGGTCAGTCGCGGGCAGCCAAGATGCCGCGTACCGCCCGCTGCGCCCGGTTTTCGCCGAACAGCTCGACCGCGCAAGCGGACTGTCAACGGTGGAAGTGCGCGGGGTGTACCGCGCCGATGCCGCACCGGTGCGCGAACACAATCCCGATCACCCGCTCGCCGATGAGAATGGCGATGTCTGGGCCGCCCCGGTCGATGAGCAGGGCGAGATGGTCGAAATGCTTGATGCCTCACGCCAGTACCAGAACCTGATCGAGGCCCTGTCCACCGCGAAGCAGTTGATGCTCGACACCATGAGGCTGAAATGAACATTCAATCCGTAACCGGCAGCGCATCTACGGCTGCCAGCCAGACCCAGGCAAAATCCGGCTTCTCCGCACTTGGCCAAGGCGATTTCCTGCGCCTGATGACTGAACAACTGAAACAGCAGGACCCCTTCGCGCCGGTCGATAACAAGGAGATGCTGGCGCAGATGGCGCAGTTCTCCTCGCTCGCCGGGCTGGCCGAGATGGGAGACACGCTGAAATCTATTGCCTCCAAACTCGACGCAATGGCTGCCGCGCAAGCAGCAGCCGCCAACCCAATCACTCAAGTTTCAACCGGGAGCTAAACCGATGTCTTTCTACACCTCACTCAACGGCCTCAGAAATTCGCAGATGGATCTGGGGATCGTGGCGCACAATATCGCAAACTCCGAAACCACCGGCTTCAAGAAAGGCCGCGCGGAGTTCTCTGACCTGGTCACCGGTTCGGCCTATACCAATCCCAAGCAGGGGATCGGTGCGACGATTGAAGGAGTTTCGCAGAACTTTTCGCTAGGCCCGATCGAACAGACCGGCAATGCGCTCGACCTCGCCTTGAACGGCGACGGCTTTTTTACAACGATTGCGCCGAAAACTGGGCAGACTCTGTTCACCCGCAACGGCAATTTCGCCTTGTCCGCCGATGGCTATATTTCAGACGGTGACGGCAACCGGCTGCAAGTGCTGTCCACCGATCCAACTGGCCTGGTCACCAGCACTGTCCCATTTAGTGCGGTGGTCCCGTTGACCAGCGCTTCAGGTTCAGATTTCACCAGCATGCAGATCAACCAGGACGGCCAGGTGATCGCTGCCTTCGCCGATGGCAGCAATGAGATTGTCGGAACGCTATCGCTAGCCAATTTTGTTTCGACCTCGGGTTTGATCCAGGCCGGCTCATCGAACTGGTATGCCAGCGGTATTTCAGGCCCGCCTAAATATGGCGCGCCGGGCACCGCCAACTTCGGCACGATCCTGACCGGCGCGCTCGAACGCTCGAATGTCGATATTGCCGAGGAACTAGTCGGGCTGATCACCGCCCAGCGCAACTTCCAGGCCAATGCCAAGGCGATCGATACCGCCTCGCAGATTTCGCAAACCATCATCAACCTCCGGACCTGATCCAGGCCCGCCGGGAGTTAAACCATGGACCGCATGATCTGGACCGCCGTATCCGCGATGAACGCCTCGATGGCGCAGCAGCGGATGATCGCGAGCAACCTCGCCAATTCCCAGACCACCGGGTTTCGGGCGGAGTTCATGCAGTTCACCCCGATGACCCTGAAAGGTCCGCAACTGGAAGCCCGCGCGCTGAGCGACGGGGCGGTGCGCGGCGCGTTGATGGACCCCGGCGCGGTAATCCAGACCGGGCGACCGCTCGACCTGGCGATGAATGGCAGTGCGCTGTTGACGGTGCAGGCCAGCGACGGCGACGAAGCCTATACCCGGCGCGGCGACCTTTCGGTCTCCCCCGCCGGGCTGCTGGTCAATGGCGAGGGTTATCCGGTGCTAGGCGATGGCGGACCGATTTCGGTCCCGCCCGGCAGCCTGGTATCGCTCGCGCCCGACGGCGGCGTGCTGGCCCGCGATGCCGCAACGCCCGATGCGCCCGCAGTGCAGATCGACCGGATCAAACTGGCCTCGCCGGTGGGATCGACTATCGCCAAAGGGCTCGACGGCCTGTTCCGCGTAGCAGGCGGCGGCGCGCTGCCCGCCGATGCGGCCGCCTCGATCACCCCCGCAGCGCTGGAGCAAAGCAACGTCAACACCAGCGAAGTGCTGGTCCAGATGATCGAAGCCCAGCGCCTGTTCGACATGCGCACCAAGCTGATCGCTACCGCCCGTGATCTCGATCAGGGCGGCGCGAGCCTGATGCGCCTCAGTTAACTGGGGACAGTCCCTATTTAAAATGCAATCAAGTTTCTTCTGATTTATAACGATAATTTAAATAGGGACTGTCCCCATTTAGGAGCCTGCTCATGCCCACTTCTGCCCTCCACGTCGCCCGTACCGGGCTTGAGGCGCAAGACACCCGGATGCGGGTGATTGCCAATAACCTCGCCAATATCGGCACCACCGGGTTCAAGCGTGATCGCGCCAACTTTGCGACGCTCGCCTATCAGGACGCGCGTGTGGCCGGGCAGCAATCGAGCACTGAAACCGCTTATGCCACCGGGCTGAACCTCGGCACCGGGGTGGCGGTGCAATCGACCACCGCGATGACATCGCAAGGCACGCTTAACCCCACCGGCAATCCGCTCGATCTGGCGCTGGATGGTGATGGCTATTTCCAGGTGCAACTGCCCGGCGGCCGCACCGGCTATACCCGCGCCGGCAATTTCAGCCGCTCCGCCGATGGCCAGCTGGTTACGGCGCAGGGCTATCCCTTGCAGCCCGCGATCACGATCCCCGAAGGCGCGACTGCGATCAGTGTGGCCGCCGACGGCACCGTTTCTGCCGCTGCCGCTGGCAGCGCCGAACCAAGCGAACTGGGCCAATTGACCCTCGCCAGTTTTGCCAACCCCGCCGGGCTTCAGTCAATCGGCGACAACTTCCTGACCGAAACTGCCGCCAGCGGCGCCGCGCAGATTGGCCCTGGCGGCCAAGCCGGACGCGGCAATGTGCGCCAGGGCATGCTGGAAGCGTCCAACGTCAACGTGGTGGAAGAACTGGTTGACATGATCGAGACCCAGCGCGCCTACGAGGTCAACTCCAAGCTCATCTCTGCGGTCGACGAGATGCTACGCAATGCGAACCAAACGCTGTGAGTAAGCTGCTTCGCACCCTGCCGCTGCTAGTTGCAGCACTCGCCGTACCGGCCTGCGCCAAGCCGCAACCGCCCGCCGGTTTCGAAGCCGCGCTGCCCGCGCCCCCGCCTGCCCCGCGCGCGGCAGATGGCGGGATCTTCAACGCCGCGTCTGGCTATGCCGCGCTGCACGAAGGCCGCCGCGCCCGCGCCGTCGGTGATCCGCTGACCATCGTGCTGGTCGAAAACACCGCGACCTCAAAAGGGGCTGCCGCGCAGACCAAGCGCTCCGGCTCCGCTTCGATCACCCCGCCAAGCGCCGGACCATTGAGCTTTATCAACCCCGATGCCCTTAAACTGGGCAGCCAATCGTCGTTCAATGGTGGCGGAAATGCCAGCCAGACAAGCACGCTCAACGGCGAAATTTCCGTCACTATCACCGAAGTGCGCCCCAACGGGACCGCGCTGGTACGCGGGGAAAAACGCATGTTGCTGAGCCAGGGCCAGGAATGGATCCAGTTCGCCGGGATCGTGCGGTTGGCCGATATCGACGCCGATAACCGCCTGCCCTCTGCCCGCGTGGCTGATGCGCGGATCGAATATGCCGGAAACGGCGCGATTCAGCGCTCCAGCCGCCCCGGCTGGCTGGCGCGGTTCTTTGACGTGATCAGTCCGTTCTGATGCTACGCCAGCTCGCCCTCGCAGTGCTCGGCTGCCTCGCCTGCTTCACCGCTCCGGCCTCTGCCGACCGCGTCCGCGATCTCGGCGCATTTCAAGGTGTGCGCTCCAACCAATTGACTGGATACGGAATTGTCGTGGGCCTGAACGGGACCGGCGATGACAATCTGGAATATCTGACCCAGGCCATGCGCGGTGTGTCCGGCCGGGTCGGCGTGACCCTGCCGCTCGGCGTCAATCCGGCGCTGAAAAACGCAGCAGCAGTGATCATCACTGCCGATCTGCCTGCTTTCGCCAAGCCCGGCCAGCGGATCGACGTCACCGTCTCCGCCATCGGCAAGGCCAAAAGCCTGCGCGGCGGCGCGCTGATCCTGACCCCGCTGTTTGGCGCGGACGGCCAGGTCTATGGCATGGCGCAGGGCAATCTTGCGGTCGGCGGCCTCGGCATCTCGGGTGCTGACGGCTCTAAGCTGACCGTTAATGTACCCACCGTGGGCCGGATTGCCGACGGGGCCAGTGTGGAGCGCAGCGTCGCAACCGGGTTTGACAGCGCGGACTTGCTGCGCTGGAACCTGTACCAAGGCGATTTCCAGACCGCGACTCGCGTCCGCGACGCAATCAACAAACAGTACCCCGGCACTGCCGCGCTGGAAGACGGTGTCACGCTGGCGCTCGCGCTGCCCAGTGGTGCTGACAGCCGCTCCAGTCGGATGGCAGCGATCGAGATGATCGACGTGATCCCTGCCGAAAGCCCTGCGCGGGTGATCATCAATTCGCGCACCGGCACCGTGGTCATCAACTCCGCCGTGCGCCTGGCCCCCGCCGCGATCAGCCATGGCAAGTTGGTAGTCCGGATCGAAGAGCAGCCCACCGTCAGCCAGCCCGGCCCGCTCAGCCGCGGCACGACCGCCGTGCAGCAGGATTCCACACTAACGGCAGAGGAAGAAGGCCGGAGCGTTGCGCTGTTCCGGCCCGGTGCGTCGCTGGCCAAGCTGGTCGATGCGCTCAACTTGCTGGGGGTCACTCCGTCCGATCTGGTCGCGATCTTGGAAGCACTCAAGCAAGCGGGCGCGCTCAAGGCCGAGATGGTGGTGATATGAGCGCGATCTCAGGCACCCTCCCCGCCACGCACGGTAATGACCGCGCCCGACTGGGCGAGGCCGCGCGCGGGTTCGAAGCGATCTTCATCCGCCAAATGCTCGCCGCCGCGCGTCAGGCCGATTTCGGTGATCCGCTGCTGGGCGGGCAAGGTCTGGACACTTTCCGCCAGATGCAGGATGATCGGTTTGCCCAGATCGCCTCTGAAAGCGGCGCATTCGGCCTGGCCAAGCAGCTCGAAGCGCACTTTGCGCAGATGCTGCCGCCTGAGCCTGCGCCATGAGCTCAGACCTGCTCTCGATCGCCCGCAGCGGGGCCATGGCCGCGCGGATTGCGCTGGACGTGACCGCGCAGAACATCGCCAATGCGTCGAGCGCAGGCTATGTCCGGCGCTCGGTCAGCCTGGCTGAAGTGACTTCATCTGGCGGGTTCGGCCGGTCCAACGACGTGTCGCTATCCGGCGTGCGGCTAGACCGGGTGATCCGCAACGTCGATCAATTCCGCCAGGCCGAAGCCCGCCGCACGGGCAGCGATGCGGCGCGCGCAGGTGCTGAACTGACCGCGCTGGAAAATATCGAAACCGCCGTTGAGCAATCCGGGCTCTACCCCGCGATCATCGGCTTCGACACGGCCTTGCAACGGCTCAGCACCGATCCGGTTGACCCGTCGCTGCGCTCGGCCGCACTGGAAGCCGCGCGCACTCTGGCGGGCACGTTCAACCTTGCTGCGAACGGGCTTGAAGCGAGCAGCACCCTGCAACGGTTCGAAGCGCAGGATCAGGTCAACCAGGTCAACGGTATCGCAACCGAACTTGGCCAGATTAACCTTCGGCTGAGCCGCGCCGGGACCGATTCCAGCGATCAGGCTGCGCTGCTGGATCAGCGCGATCTGCTGCTCGACCGACTTTCAGGCATGAGTGACATCGCCACCGAGATCGCCGCTGACCAAAGCGTCACGGTGCGGCTGGGCGGCGTTGCCGGGCCGCAGCTGGTCAGCGGCGGCACCACACAGCCCTTGGCCATGACCACCGCCGGCGACGGCACGATCAGCTTCACGCTCAGTGGCGGCCCGGTCACACTGAGCGGCGGGGCGTTGGCCGGACGCGCCAGCGCGCTGACCACCGCCGCCGCAACGCGCACGACGCTCGATGGACTGGCAAACAGCCTGATCAGCACCGCCAATGCCGCGCAGGGCAATGGTGCCGCGCTGGATGGTTCTACCGGCCAACCGCTGTTCAGCGGCAGCGGCGCGAGCGGGATCAGCATTGCGCTGACCTCCGGCGCCGGGCTGGCCACTGTCCCCGCTGGAGCCGCTGCAGGCAGCCGCGACCAATCCAACCTCGCTGCATTGCGCGGGGCACTGTCCGGCGCTGACCTGGCTGGCGGCGCAGATGCGCTGCTGTTCTCAATTTCCAGCACCGTCGCCAGCCGCCGCACCACCAGCGAAGCGCTGGACGTGATCGCCGGGTCCGCGCGCGTCGCCTTGTCTGCGCAGGCCGGGGTCGATCTGGACGCTGAAGCGGTCAACCTGATGCGCTTCCAACAAGCGTTCCAGGCCAATGGCAAGGCGATGCAGGTTGCCGCCACGCTGTTTGATACCCTGCTGGCAATCCGTTGAGCACAGGAGCGATCGCCATGACCCGCATCAGCACCAGCGCCTTTTATGAACGCTCCCGCCTGAACA
>JANORN010000206.1:0-16837 GCA_031415355.1 Novosphingobium sp.
CTGAAGGTGATCCGGGTCTTGCCGCCGCCCGATGGGCGCATGTCGGTCATCTCGCCTTTGCGGATCGCCATCTTTTCCACAACGGTCCCGGCATATTCATCGTCGACGTCGATCACCACGGTTTCGTAAGGCTCGGTGGTCTTGCCGTGGTCATCCTGGCCAAACAGCACGCGCGGGCGGCTGATGCCTAGCTCGAACCCTTCGCGGCGCATCGTTTCGATCAGCACGCCCAGCTGCAACTCGCCGCGCCCGGCCACTTCGAAGCTGTCCTTGTCGGCGCTTTCGGTGACCTTGATCGCGACGTTCGATTCGGCTTCGCGCGCCAGTCGGTCGCGGATCATCCGGCTGGTGACTTTGGTGCCTTCGCGCCCGGCCATTGGCGAATCGTTCACCGCAAACCGCATCGACAGCGTTGGCGGATCGATTGGTTGAGCGTGGAGCGGCTCGGACACGCTGAGATCGGCAATGGTGTTGGAAACGGTCGCGGTGGTCAGCCCGGCAATTGAGATAATGTCGCCCGCGCGCGCTTCTTCGACCGGCACCCGCTCCAGCCCGCGGAAAGCGAGCAGTTTGGAGGCGCGGCCGGTTTCGACGACCTTGCCGTCGTTATCGAGCGCGTGGATCGGCGAATTGACCTTGACCGTGCCGCTCTGAACCTTGCCGGTCAGGATCCGGCCGAGGAAGTTGTCACGGTCCAGCAGGGTGACGAGGAACTTGAACGGGCCGTCAAAATCGGCCTCAGGAGCCGGAACGTGCTCGACGATCTTGGCGAACAGCGGGCCCAACGTGCCAGCGCGCAGATCGGGGTCGGCATTGGCGTAGCCGTTCCGGCCTGAGGCATAAAGCACTGGAAAATCGAGCTGTTCGTCGGTGGCGTCGAGGCTGACGAACAGATCGAAGACTTCGTCCAGCACTTCCTGGATGCGCTCATCCGGGCGATCGACCTTGTTGACCACCACGATCGGACGCAGCCCCAGCGCGAGCGCCTTGCCGGTCACGAACTTGGTCTGCGGCATCGCGCCTTCGCTGCTGTCGACCAGCAGGATCACCCCATCGACCATGGACAGGATGCGCTCCACCTCGCCGCCGAAATCGGCGTGGCCGGGGGTATCGACGATGTTGATGTGGGTGGTGTGGCCGTGCTGATCGTCCCATTCGACGCTGGTGCACTTCGCCAGAATCGTGATTCCGCGCTCTTTTTCCAGGTCGTTCGAATCCATCGCGCGCTCTTCGACGCGCTGATTGTCACGGAAGGTGCCGGACTGGCGGAACAGCTGATCGACCAGCGTGGTCTTGCCGTGGTCAACGTGGGCGATGATCGCAATATTGCGCAGCGGAAGCGGGGCGGACATTCGAAAGGTTCCTGTCTGGGGAGCGGCAGCGCGTGCTGCGCCGCAACATTATTGGCGCGCCCCTAGCCCAAGCGGGGCCATCGGGCAAGCAATCGGGTGCGCGGTTACCAATTTTGCAATTGCGGTCTGCCCCGCAGCCGCTAAAGGGCAGCCATCCGGGGCTCGGTACTGTCCGCGCGCCGAACCACCATAGAATTTGTGAGGAAATCCATGAAATCGCTTTTTGCCGGTGTGGCCTTGGCCGCCCTGATGCAGCCTGCTGTCGTGTTTGCGCAGCAGACCACCCAAGCCGAACCCACCGAAGAACAGGCGCTGCCCGCCGATCCCGCAGTGGAAGAAGACCAGTCCGCCGATGAAGGCAATGCCATCGTCGTTACCGCGCTGAAGCGTGAGCGGACGCTGCAGGATACCCCGGTGGCCGTGTCAGTTACCACCGCCGAAACCATCGAGCGTGCGCAGATTCGCGATTTGAAGGACTTGCAGTCGCTGGTCCCGGCACTGCGGGTGACGCAGCTGCAAAGCAGCGCGAACACCAACTTCATCATCCGCGGCTTTGGCAACGGCGCGAACAACGCCGGGATCGAGCCTTCGGTCGGTGTATTCGTTGACGGGGTTTACCGCTCGCGCACTGCCGCACAGATCGGGGATTTGCCCGATGTGCAGCGGATCGAAGTGCTGCGCGGTCCGCAGTCGACGTTGTTCGGCAAGAACGCCAGCGCCGGCGTGATCTCCATCGTCACCCGTGAACCGCGCTTTGACTTTGGCGGAGCGGTTGATGTTGCCTATGGCAATGACGATGCGATTGTCGCCAAGGGCTATGTCACCGGCGGGCTGACCGATACCATCGCCGCCAGCCTGGCCGCCGGGATCAACCGGCGCGACGGCTATGTCACCGATCTGGGCTACAATGGCGATGCCAACACCCGCAACCGCTGGTTCGCGCGCGCGCAGCTGCTGTTCGAACCGTCAGACGCACTCAAGGTCCGCCTGATCGGGGACTATGATAAGATCGACGAAGTCTGCTGCGCGGTGGTCAACGTCCGCCGCTCTGCCGCAACCGGCGCGATCAACTTCCTGGGCGGCCGGGTCAATGACGCAGCCACGCCATTTGGTGACATTGCCTATTCCAACTTCGCCTCGACCAATGAAATTGATAACTACGGTGTGTCCGGCCAACTGGACTATGAATTCGGCCCGCTGACGCTGACCTCGATCACCGCTTATCGCGAAAGCCACAGCCTGACCAACCAGGATTCGGACTTCACCAGCGCCGATCTGATCGGAGCGAACATCGGTGATACCGATATCGAAACCTTCACGCAGGAGCTGCGGATTTCGGGCAACGTGCTCGACCAGGTCAGCTTCATGCTGGGCGGCTACTTCTTCGATGAAAACGTCAGCACGCGCAATTCGCTGACCTATGGCACCCAATTCCGGCGCTATGTTGATCTGCTGTCCAGCGGCGGGGTGGCGCAGCTTGAGTCGCTCATCCTCAACGTCCCGGTCGGCACGTTCCAGCGCCCGGGCCAAGGCGCGTTCGATGACTTCCAGATGGACAACACCTCGTACAGTGTGTTCGGCAACGTCGATTTCGAAATCACCGACGGGATCGCGCTGACGCTGGGCGCGAACTATACCAATGACCGTAAGGCGGTTGTCTCCAACTCGTTCAGCACCGATGCGTTCTCCGCACTCAACCTCGTCGCCATCGGCAATGGCGTGATCCGCAACACGGTGATCGCGCAGCAGGTCGGCTCGGCGCTCAGCCTGGGCGGCCCGGCCAATGCCACGCAAATCGGCGCGTTCTCGACTGCCCAGCCCGCCATCTTCGGTGCGATTGTCAGCGGGGCAAGCGCATTCGCCTCGGCCAACCAGGGCAACCCGGCGGTCAACCCGCTGCTCGCGCTGCGGCCGCTGCAGTTCCTGCCGCCGTTCCTGAATTTCCCCAATTCGGTGGAAAGCGGCAAGGTCAGCGATGGCGACTGGTCTTACACCGCGCGGCTGGCGGTTGAAGTGACCGATACCGTTAACGCCTATGCCAGCTATGCCACGGGCTACAAGGCGGCCTCGTTCAACCTCTCGCGCGATAGCCGTCCGCTGGCGAGCAGCCTGCCCGCGCTGACCTCGGCCGGGTTGGTTACACCCAACCTGACCACGGGTTCGCGGTTCGCCGAATCGGAAGATGCCGAAGTGTTCGAACTGGGGCTGAAGGCGGATTGGCGGATCGTTTCGGCCAACCTGACCCTGTTCAAGCAGGTGATCCGCGGGTTCCAGTCAAACGTGTTCACCGGCACCGGCTTTGCGCTGGCCAATGCAGGCCAGCAGTCCACTTACGGGATCGAATTCGATGGCATGGCGCGGCCGACGGACGAGCTGACCATCAACCTGTCGATGATCTACCTCGATTCGAAGTTTGACAGCTTCCCCAACTCGGCCTTGGGCGATGCGACCGGGCGCAAGCCTGCGGGCACGCCGGGCATCTCGGCCACCTTCGGCCTGCAATGGTCAAAGGAACTGGGCAATGGCGACCGGGTGACGCTGCGCGGTGACTATCACTACGAATCGCCGGTCCAGATCATCGAAGGCCTGCCCGGCTTTATCCAGCGCGACGCGCTGGGCCAGGTGATCAGCTATCAGCCCGCGTTCGATGCCGCCCGGCCGCTGCGCCGCGAAGTGGACGATGTGAATGCGTCGCTGACCTATGCAATGGATAACGGCCTGGAACTGAGCGTCTGGGGCCGCAACCTGCTGGATGATCGCTACCTGCTGTCGGTGTTCGATTCGGTCGCACAGTCCGGTTCGATCTCCGGCTATCCCAACCAGCCGCGCACCTACGGCGTGTCGGCGCGGTTCAAGTGGTGAGCGCTGCATTTTGACGTGAACGGAAAGGGGGGCCTCGCGGCTCCCCTTTTTTTGTTTGCGAAACGCGGCTTGATGTGGTGGTTTGTACTTATCTGACCACCAGATGGGGGAACTACGATGGACTGGATGATACTGCCCTACAAGCGCTACGCTGATTTTACCGGACGTTCGCGCCGGATGGAATACTGGATGTTTTCCCTGTTCAGCTTCATCATTTCCATTGTGCTGGTGATGCTGATGTTTGCGGGTGGGATCGGCATGGAGACACTCGCTGGAGCCACGGCACCGCCGCAGGAGCTGGGCGCGGTGTTCTATCTTGGGGCTGGCCTGTTAGCGGTGTTCGCATTGGGTTCGCTGGTGCCGGCGATTGCCGTCACAGTGCGGCGGTTCCATGATCGCGATATGTCGGGCTGGTGGGTGTTGGGCTTTGTGGTCCTGGGCATGATCCCGTTGATCGGATTTATCGCTTCAATCGCACAATTGGTGCTGATGGCGCTGCCCGGCACCAAGGGACCAAACCGGTTTGGCGAAGACCCGCTCGATCCCAACAGCGCGGACGTGTTCTCCTGACGCTGCCTACAATTCTCTAAGCGCCTGCGCCGGCTTCGCTTTCAGCAACGGGAGCGAAGCCGCCAGCGCGAACAGCAGGACCAGCGCCAGTCCTGCGCCCAGCACGCCCAGCACCGTGGGCCAGTGCGGCAGCCAGTCAAATTCAAACAGCTGGACGATCACGATCCAGGCGAGGCCTGTGCCCAGCGCCAGCGCGACCCCCGCCAACAGCACTGCCAGCAAGCCGTATTCCGCCACTTGCAGCAACAGCAATTGCCGCCGGCTAGCGCCCAGCACGCGCAGGATCACGTTGTCATAGGTCCGGCTGGCCCGCGCCGCCGCAATCGCGCCCAGCAGCACGGCGATTCCCGCGAGCACTGCCACCGAGGCCGCAGAGAGGATCGCGGTGCTGACCTGCCGCAACAGATCGCGCGCCTGCGTCAGCACGCCGCCAACCTCGATCACCGAACTCGACGGAAAGCCGCGCACCAGCGCGCGCAACAGCTCGCCGCTGCGTTCGCCCTTGGGTAGATCAATCGTCGCCGCCAGATTGTGCGGCGCGTCGGCGAGCGCATTGGGGGAGAACACCAGCACATAGTTGAACCCCAGGCTGTCCCAATCGATCCGGCGCAGGCTGGCGATGGTCGCGGTGCGCTCCACCCCCAAGATGCCGATGGTCAGCTGATCGCCGAGTTGCAGGTCCAATGCTTCAGCCAGCCGCTCGTCAACCGAAACCAGCGGCGGCCCGGCATAGCCTTTGCTCCACCATGTGCCGTCGGTCACGGTGTTGCCCTCGGGCACCGCGTCGGAATAGGTCAGCCCGCGCTCCCCGCGCAGCGGCCAGGCGTCCTCGGGAATTTCGGCAAGGTCTGCCACCCGGGTCATCGCTGTTTTCGGCCCATAAGCCAGGATCGCGCCGCGCAGCGTGGGCACGGTGCGGACCTGTGCCGCCGGAGCGACTTTGGTGACGGCGGCGGTGAACTCGCCCGCGCGGTCACGGGGCACGTCGAGCACGAAGTAATCGGGGGCCTTCTGCGGCACTCGTGCGGCGATATTGGCGTCCAGACTGGTCTGGATCGCGGCGAGCACCACGAAGGCGGCGAGGCCAAACCCCAGTGCGGTTACCAGCGCGCCGGTCTGCGCGCCGGGGCGGTGCAGGTTGCCCAGCGCAATCCGCAGCAAGGGATCACGCGGGCGCGGCAGCCGCGCGGCGACTTTGCCGATGCCCCAGCCGAGCGCACCCAGCACGCCGAGTAGCGCGGCTGCGCCCGCGAGGAACCCGGCGGTCACGCGCACTTGCGCTGCCGTGGCCAAGGCCAGGCCGATGATCGCCGCCAGCCCCAATCCGACCGGCACCAGCGCCTCGCGCCAGCCCGAGGCCAGCGGCGAGACCCGCGCGCGCATCAGCGCCATCGCCGGATAGCGCCGCGCGCGCAGCAGCGGCGGTGCAGCAAAGACCAGCGCGATCAGCAGGCCATAAATGCTCGCCCGTGCCAAGGCGCCCGCATCGAACACAAACCCGGTCTGCACCGGCAGCAGTGCGCCCAGCGCTTGCCCCAGCAGCGGCATCACCAGCAACCCGGCGGTCAGGCCAGCCGCGATCCCGACCAGCGCGGTCGCGGTGATCTGCAACAGATAGATCCGCGCAATATCGCGGCTGGATGCACCCAGCACTTTCAGCGTCGCGATGCTGCTGCGGCGGGCCTCCAGATAGGAGGCGACCCCGCCGCCAATTCCGATCCCGGCGATCACCAGCGCCGCCAGGCCGACCAGCACCAGAAATTCGCCCATCCGCGTTACGAACCGTTCCGCCCCCGGCGCGGCGCGATCGCGTGTGCGCAGTTCGAACCCGGCGGAGGGGAACTGCGCCTGCACGCGCTTGCCGATGTCCTCCGGATTGCCGGGGCGGGCCAGTGCGATCCGGTACTTGCTGCGGTACATCGCCCCCGGCGCGGTCAGTCCGGCACGCGCGGGGAACCCGGCATCGACCAACACCACCGCGCCCAGCGCAAAGCCTTCACCCAGCCGGTCGGGCTCATCGGCGATGATCCCGCCGACCGTCAGTTGCTGGCTGCCGATGGCAAAGCTTGCCCCGGCCCGCAGCCCCAGCCGCTCCGCCGCGCCTTCGGCCAGCCACGCGGTCCCGGCGGGCGGTGCGCCCACGGTGCGGCCATCCTTGAGCGTCAGCGTGCCGACTAGCGGCCATGCGGTATCAATCGCTTTCAGTTCAATTGGCGCGGCCAGATCGCCCGCGCGGGCCATGGCCTGCAACCGCGTCCCGCCGGAAACCTTGCCCAATTTTGCAAAGGCGGCGGCCTCGGCTGCACTGGCACCGCGTTGCCACATCGAAAATTCCAGATCGCCGCCCAGGATCAACCGTCCGCGCGTGGACAGCTCACGCTCGATCGCGCCGGTCAGCGTACCGATGGCGGCGAGCGCGCCCACGCCCAAAAACAAGCACACCAGCAGCAGCCGCAAGCCCTTGAACCGCGCCGAAAGATCACGCCGCGCGATGGTCCACGCGGTACGCCAGGAGATCATACCTTCCTCTCCCATGGGAGAGGGGGATCAGCGTAGCTGGTGGTGTGGCACCCTTCCTCTCCTGCAGGAGAGGGGGACCATCCGCAGGATGGTGGAGTGGCACAAGCGGGTACTCCCGCCGCTTCCGGGCAGAGACTCTGGCCTATCCCAGCACCATCAGGAGTACTCAATTGTGCCCCTCCCCCACTGCGTGGGTCCCCTCCCCGGACGGGGAGGATGCTTGATCGCTCGCGATCCGCCCGTCGGCGAGGGTGATTACCCGTTCGCAGCGCTTGGCCAGTTCCGGATCGTGGGTGATGATCACCAGCGTCGCCCCGGCTTCGGCGCGGCGGGCGAACAGCAGGTCGATGATCGTATCGCCGGTGGCGTGATCAAGGTTGCCGGTCGGTTCATCGGCAAAGACCAGCGCGGGGCGGGGGGCAAGCGCGCGGGCGATGGCGACGCGCTGCTGCTCGCCGCCAGATAATTGTGCCGGATAATGATGCAACCGGTGACCCAGCCCGACCGCCACCAGCTCGGCCTCGGCGCGCGTTGCCGCATCGGCCATCCCCGCCAGTTCCAGCGGGGTCGCGACGTTTTCCAGCGCGGTCATGGTTGGCAGCAGATGAAACGCCTGCAACACAATCCCGATCCGCCCGCGCCGCGCGGTGGCGAGCGCATCTTCATCCAGCGCAGCAAAATCGGCCCCGGCCACCTGCAATGCGCCGCCGCTCGCGCGTTCCAGCCCGGACAGCACTGCCATCAGCGATGATTTGCCCGAACCCGACGGTCCCAGCAGCGCCAGCGTCTGGCCATGCGGTACGGTCAGATCAATTCCGCGCAGGATTTCAACCGCGCTGTCACCCGTGCCGAGGGTCAGGGTCAGCGCTTCGGCAATGATTGCCGCATCAGGACTTGTCACGGTGGCGGAAAACCATAGCTAGAGGGCAGGCGCACAGGAGTTGCACTATGAAATGGAATTGGACGGCCCGAGTTGCAACCCCTGCGCTGCTCGCGCTGGCACTTATTGGCTGCAAGCAGGACCAGCCCGCCGCGCCGCCTGCTGCAACGGCGAGTGAGCTGGCCGCCGATCTGCCCGTGATCGGACCCGAAGTGCAAATCCTGGCCTTGGGGGACAGCCTATTCACCGGCTATGGGCTGGAGCCGGGGCAAAGCTATCCCGCGCGGCTGCAAGCGGCGCTGCGCGCACGCGGGATCAATGCGCGGATCAGTAACGCAGGCGTATCTGGCGATACCACGGCGGGCGGATTGCAGCGGCTGGCCTTCACGCTGAATGGCCAAACCACCGCGCCAGTGCTCGCGCTGATCAGTCTGGGGGGGAATGATATGCTGCGCGGCCTGCCACCGCAGCAGACCCGCGCCAATCTGGATGCGATCCTGACCAAGCTACACCAGCGCAAGATCAAAGTCGTGTTGCTGGGAATGCTGGCTGCGCCGAACCTTGGGGCGGACTATGCGGGCAAGTTCAACACCATCTACCCCGCACTGGCGAAACAGCATGGCGCTGCGTTGGTGCCGTTCTTCCTGCAACCGCTGATCGATCAGCCGCAGTTGATCCAGGCGGACCGGATCCATCCGACGCTGGCGGGGATCGATCTGATGGTCGGATCAACCGTGGAGCAGGTAGCGAAGGCAGTGCCTGCGGCGCAGTGACTGGTCGGATTGCACTAACCAGCAAAACAAGAATAAAGTCCGCTCGTGCTGAGCTTGTCGAAGCACCTGCCTATTCCGAAAGGGTGGCGCGCGCACGATGGTCCTTCGACAGGCTCAGGATGAGCGGGATTTAGGCGCGTTGTTGTGGTTGGGTATATTTGCAATTAAACCCGCTCCACGGCGCCATCGCTGACCCGCCACACCGCCGCTTCACGCGCAATTGCTTCAAACGGGGCGAGTTCGGTGCCGGTCAGCCAGACCTGTGCCGAGCCGCCACGCAGCCGGTCAAACAAGGCCCCGCGTCGCAGCGGATCAAGGTGCGCGGCGACTTCATCGAGCAGCAGCAAGCCCGGCCGTGTCCGGTCTAGCAACGCGGCGTGCGCCAGTATGATCCCGATCAACATCGCCTTTTGCTCGCCCGTGGAACAGTCCGCCGCTGGCTGGTCCTTGCCCGCCATGGTCACCGCCAGCTCATCGCGGTGCGGGCCCACCAGAGTGCGCTGCGCCGCGCGGTCACGCGGGCGCGATTGGCGCAGGGCGAGCGCGAGCGCTTCGGCTTCAATCGGACCGCCGGGCAGCAGCTCCACCAGCGGGCGCGCGAACGGCGTATCGGGCAGGGCGGCCAGTTCCCCAGACAGCGCCGCAATCAGCCGCGCGCGGGCCTGCGCGACGGCGGCCCCGGCCTCGGCCAGCCGCCCTTCCAGCGCATCGAGCCAGACGGGATCGGGCACGGCCTCCTCTGCCAGCAAGCGGTTGCGTTCGCGCAGCGCGTTGTCCAGCTGGCTGGCCTGCCGTGCATGGCCCGGCTCCACCGCCAGCACCAGCCGGTCCAGAAACCGCCGCCGCGCTCCGGCGCTGTCGGCAAACAGCCGGTCCATTGCGGGGGTCAGCCAGCTGAGCGCCAGCCATTCGCCCAGTTCCACCGCCGCGCTGTCTGCGCCGTTGACTTGCACGATCCGCCGTCCTGGGGTTTCCGCACGGCACCCGGTGCCCAGCCGCACGGCGGCATTATCGCGCAGCAGATCGGCCGCCACGGCAAAGCCGCCCGCGCCGGCCTTCGCCGGAATTTCCGCCAGTCCCGCCCGGCGCAGCCCGCGCCCCGGTGCGAACAGCGACAGCGCTTCGAGCACATTGGTTTTGCCCGCGCCATTATCGCCGATCAGCAAATTGAACTGGCGCGCGCCCTCGATCCGGGTGGCGCGATGATTACGAAAATCGGTCAACAGGATCCGGTCAAGCGCCATGGCGCGGCGATAGGCGGGGCGGGCGCGACTGTCACTGGAATCATGCGCGCCGAAAAGTGGTGAAAATTCCCAACTATCGGCATTCATCTGCGCGAAAGGTTTCTCGTCGCGGGTAAAAAGCACGTAATTCTGCCGGATCGGCAAATTGGCACGGCCTATGCAACAACTCTGACATCGGCGGAACCAACCGCCACAACCATTCTCAAAGGAGAGCTACCATGTTTGCCAAATTTGAAATCAGCCACCGCATTGTCGCCGCCGTATCGGCGCTGGCGCTGTCATTCGCGATGATCTCGGCCACCGTTTCGGTGCCCGCCCAAGCGGACAACGCGCAGCGTGCCTCCGCTTACGTGAGTGTCGTGGCATGAGCGCGCTGGACCGCCAAACCGACCGCAGCGCTCCGTCCAAAAGCTTTCGCCTGGACAAGGTTCGCGGCAAATTCATGGGAGTCAGCGCCGGGATCGCCAACTATTTCGGCGTCGATGTCACGCTGGTCCGGGTGGCCTGGGTGCTCGGCACCATCTTGGGCGTCGGTTCGCTCGTGATCGTCTACTTGGCAATTGGCCTGATCGCCGATTGATCAAGATCGCGGCGCGGCCCTGTCCGGAACCGGACGGGGCCTGAACCGCCAAGAGGATGATTCACAAGCGCTGCATCACTTCGCCCAACTCCCGCTCATCCTGAGCCTGTCGAAGGACCATCGCGCACGCGCTACGCTAGCCGCAACGGGCGGTTGCTTCGACAAGCTCAGCATGAGCGGGTCTGGTTCAAAAATATCGTAAAATGCTTCAAACAGACTCAGTTTTCGCAAACGGCGAGAAATCAGTGGTGCTGTCAAACACGTCCACCCCCTCGCGCGCCTTGAACCAGCCGACCACCGCGTAAGTCACCGGGGTCAGCACGGCTTCCCACACGACTTTCAGCAGCCAATTGGTGACCATCACGGTCAACACCTGGCTGGTCGACCAGACCCCCAAAAACGCCACCGGATAAAAAATCAGGCTGTCCACCGCCTGACCAAAGAACGTGGAGCCGATGGTGCGTGCCCACAAGTGCTTGCCGCCGGTGATCACTTTCATTCGCGCGAGCACAAAGCTGTTGACGAATTCCCCGGCCCAGAACGCCAGCACCGATGCCGCGACGATCCGCCACGTAGCGCCGAACACGCTCTCATAAGCGGCTTGCCCCTCCCACCCGTCAGCAGCAGGCATGGCGACGACGACGTAGCTCATGAACGCCATGAATAGCAGCGCGGCAAAACCCATCCACACGCACCGGCGCGCGTTGGCATAGCCATAGACTTCGGTCAGCACGTCGCCAATCACATAGGACAGCGGGAAAAACAGGATCCCCGCGCCAAAGGTATAGCCTTCGATGCTGGCCAGCTTGCTCGCCCCGATCAAGTTGGATAGCAACAGAATCGCCACAAACGCCGCCATGACATAGTCAAAATAGCGGAAGTGGCGGCGCGCACCGGCAGTGCCGTCGATCTGGGTCAGGGTCTGGGTCATCGCGGCCCGTGGTAACGCGCTTTGCACGCCGCGCAAAGCGTGCTTATGGGGCAGCGGGCGCGCGCCCGTAGCTCATCTGGATAGAGCGCGAGACTTCTAATCTTGAGGCAGCAGGTTCGAGTCCTGCCGGGCGCGCCAGCATCCCTGCGGTTGAAAACACCAGGCTTGCGCAAATTTATTTCCGATAATCGACGCAATGTGATTTCCACCACATCGCTGCCGCTCCGGTTGGGCTATCGAACAGGTGCGACCCGACCGGTGCCTCTGGCATCGGCTCCTTAACCCCCGTCATTCGTGGCGGGGGTTTTTTCTGATCAGCCGCGCGCGGCGCTGTCCAGCTGTTCCGCTGTCACGGGATATCCGGCATCTTCGGGGATCGCCAGCCACGGCGCGCCATCGCGCTGGATTACGAATGGGGTGATCATCTGCACCGGCACCGCCGCTGCATGGGCCTGAGTCGCGGCGAAATCGCTGAACTGCGCCAGCCGTTCCAGATTGCGGCGGGTGGGGAAGATGATCTTGATCCGGTCAGCGTCCGCCAGATCGAGTGCTTCTTGCGCGCTGGCCCAGAACAGATGGGTGTTCTCCGTCTGGTCGACCAACACGTCCACCGCGCCGGTGCCCAGGTCCGCCAAATAGAACCGCGTGTCGAAAATCCGCAGATGACGGTGCTTGGGCCGCCACCGTGCAAACGGGATCAGCGCGTCCAGATCGGGGGTCCAGCCCATCTGTGCCAGCACCGCCTCCAGCCCGGTTTCGGCCTGGAGCAAGGCGCGCGCCACGCGCGCCTGATCCGCAGTGGCACGCTCGCGCACGCCTATCACCAGCCCGGTTTCTTCGATCGTTTCGCGCACCGCGGCGATCCGCGCGGCCAGCTCATCACGGTGATCATCATCGCGCGCGCCCAGCTGCGTGGCAAAATCAAAGTCCGCGTCATCCACGCGACCGCCAGGAAACACCGCCGCACCGCCGGCAAAGCGCATTTGCGCCGAGCGTTCCAGCATCAGCAATTGTGCCGCACCGCCCGCAGGATTGCGACGGAAAATCACCACTGTTGCGGCGGGGGTAGCCGGGGGCGCTTCGGCGCTTTCGTCATATTCGGTCATCAGGTCCATGGGTTTAATCGTGCGATGAACTCTGCGATTTGCCAAGCGAATTATGCGCGACCGACCTGTCGGGAAAGCTTACACTGGCGTGCAGTCTCCGATTACCACTTTGCCGTATATATCGAAAATAATGTCAGAAATACAAACTGGCACGAACCGTGCTTTGACCGATGTACCCCCAAGTAGTCTCGATTGAGGCGGGGCTGCCTCCAGTCTCCGCAGCCCCGCCTCCCCGAGCCGCTCCCCAAAAAATCGCTAATCGCCGCGCAGTGCAGCCCTTGGCATCGTAATTCATCACATTTTTTCAGAATTTCTATTGCAGCTAATAATTCGTTGACGCTGCTTCTGTAATCATGGGCCCACAGTAATACCTATTGGGAATATTCGATCTGAAACTGGTGCGGCATTTAACTGTGGACGATTACGTCGCACCGCATGGCCCGGTGCGCGCCGCGCGGTTGTTTGGCCCGATCATCGCAATGATGCTCGGCGGGTTGTCGCTGCTCGCCATGCTGGCGGTGTTGCTGGTCAACCGAATTGATGCCGCTGCGATCCTGCGCGAAGGCGAGATGGTTCGCCATGGCTTTGCCTTGCAGAACGATGATCTGAAGGCCGTGATTGTGCCTCAGGTCAACTGGGACGAAGCGGTCAAAGCGCTTGATTACGGGGTAGATCAGGATTGGGCCGATTTAAATCTCGGCAGTTATCTGTACACTTTCAACGGTTTTACGCGCGTGATCATCGTCAACGGTGCTGGACAAGCAGTCTATGCTGCGGCCGATGGCAAGCGCGCGAGTTTGCACAGTGCGAAGGCGTTTGCGCCGATTTCGAAACAGCTGATCGCACCGCTACGTTTGGCAGAGGCGAAGCGTCCGCCGATCCGGGCCGGCGCGAATGGCCAAAGTATTGTTACCACGCCGCTCCAAACGGTTGGGATCCACAAGGCTGGTGAAGCGGTCTATGTCGTCATCGCCACGCTGGTACAGCCTGATTTTGGCTTGATTTTGCCGCGTTCAAAGCAGGCGCCGGTAACGATCACCGCTATTCCAGTTAACGCGGCGATGTTGGATTCGTTCGGGAAGCGCTTTCTGCTGGATGGCTTGCGGTTGCTTCCGGCTGATCAGGAAGTCCAGGGCAAAGTGCAGTTGATCCTGCACACACCCAGCGGGGAAGCGGTGGGTAAGTTGGTCTGGATCCCGCGCGCAGTGGGCAGCATCTTGTTCCGCAATCTGTTGTTGCCGGTGTTGGCGACCATCATCCTGATGGCTTTGCTCGCCTGGACAATCATCCGCCGCGGCGAAACGGTGGTGCGCGACCTCGTCGCAAGCGAAGCGCGTGCCAAGCACCTGGCGTTCCACGATCCGTTGACGCAACTCCCCAACCGCGCGTTGCTGTTCGAACGACTGCGCCATGCCCTGGCCGATCCGGCCATTGCGGATCGTCCAGTGGCCGTGTTTTGCCTCGATCTGGATCGCTTTAAGGACGTCAATGACAGTCTGGGGCATCCGGCTGGCGACTTGCTGATTTCGGTCATGGCACGCCGATTGCTGGCGTTGTGCGATGGCAAAGGAACAATTTCCCGGCTGGGCGGCGATGAATTCGTGGCGATACAGCGGTGCGCCAGCGAGGCTGAGGCGCGGGAGTTGGCGCAGCGCATCCGGGCTGACCTGGCCCGGCCGGTACAAAGCGAGTTCGGCGTGATGGAAGTCGGCGCTTCGGTTGGCGTGGCGCTTATTACCCGGCGCGATGTTGAGGCGGGCGAGGCGCTGCGCTGGGCCGACATCGCGATGTACCGCGCCAAGGAAGCCGGCCGCGGCCGCGTGACGCTGTTTGAACCCGGCATGGACACCGTACTGCGCAAACGGCGCGAACTGGAGAGCGATCTGCGCACCGCGCTCGCGGAGGACCAGTTGCACATGGTCTATCAGCCGCAAGTGGACCGCAGCGGAACCGTCTGCGGGCTGGAAGCTTTGCTGCGCTGGCAGCATCCGCAACATGGCGCGATTTCACCGGGGCTGTTCGTGCCGCTGGCTGAGGAATCGGGTTTGATCAATCAATTGGGACAATTCGTGCTGCGGCGGGTGTTTGCCGAGACGCGGCAGTGGCCGCAGGTGCGGATTGCGATCAATATCTCCGCGATCCAGCTACGGATGCCCGATTTTGCCGGGTTGGTGGCTGGGCTGGCGCGCGAGCTGGGGATTGCTCTGGAACGCTACGAAATCGAAGTGACCGAGACCGCGCTGCTCGGCGACGACCGCGCAACAGCAGACAATATCGAGCGGCTGAAGCAGCTTGGTCTGTCAATTGCGCTCGATGATTTCGGCACCGGCTATTCCAGCCTCAGTGTGCTGCAAGCCTATTCAGTCGACCGGATCAAGATTGACCGGGCCTTCGTCGGCTGTCTGGGGCTCGATTCAAACGCCAATGCGCTGGTCACGGCGATGGTGCAGCTGGCCGCTGCGCTTGATCTGGGGATCATTGCCGAAGGGGTGGAAACTGACGATCAGATGCTGCGCCTGATCGCCTGCGGTTGTCACGAATTCCAGGGGCACCTGTTTAGTGAGCCGATGATAGGTCCAGTGCTGACCGACTGGCTGCGCGGCCATGCCATCCAGCCACAGCGCAAGCTCAGGAAGCGGGCTTGATCCCGGCCTGGGTCACCAGTTCCTCCAGCTCACCAGCTTCGTACATTTCCATCATAATATCGCTGCCGCCCACGAACTCGCCTTTGACGTAAAGCTGCGGGATGGTCGGCCAGTCCGAATAGCTTTTGATGCCTTGCCGGATTTCCATATCCTGCAACACGTCAACGCTTTCATAAGTCACGCCCAAGTGATCCAGGATGGCAATCGCCTTGCTGGAAAAGCCGCACTGCGGAAACAGCGGCGTGCCCTTCATAAACAGCACCACATCATTGGCGGTTACGATATCGGCGATGCGGGAATTGGCTTCGGTCATGGCGCTGGGCTCCTCGTCGTACCGGTCAAGTGGGAACGGCAGTGGTCAGTTGCAAGGCGTGGAGAGCGCCGCCCATGCGCTCACCGATGGCGGCATAGACCAGCTTGTGCTGGGCGATCCGCGTCTTGCCGATGAATTGCGCTGAAACGACATGTGCTTTCCAGTGGTTATCATCGCCCGCCAGATCGGTCAGCGTCACTTCGGCACCGGGCAGCCCGGCGCGGATCAGGGCTTCGATTTCTGCGCCGGGCATCGCCACCGGACTAGACCTCGCCAATCAAGGCGCGGCGCGCTTCGATTTGCTTGGCATCCATTGCCGCGCGCACTTCGGCTTCATCGGTTTCAACCCCGGCTGACACCAGATCGCCGAGCAGCTTGCGGACCACGTCTTCATCACCGGCATCTTCGAATTCGGCCTGGACTACTGCCTTGGCATAAGCATCGGCTTCTGCCGCAGACAGCCCCATCCGATCCGCCGCCCATTGACCAAGCAGCCGGTTGCGCCGAGCGATGATCCGGAACTGCATTTCTGCGTCGTGCGCAAACTTGGCTTCCTCGGCGCGTTCACGGTCTTTGAAATCAGTCATGCTCGGTCCTTCGGGGGTGTGCGGCCAAGGTAGGCGGTGATGCCGGGGAACTCAATGCCCGTCTTCGCCATGCAGCGTTCAGCCGTTCATCGTGACAACGACTTTGCCCACCGCTTTGCGGTCCGCCAGCAGCTGGATCGCCTCGCCCCCGCGCGCCAGCGGATAAGTGGCTGAGACCAGCGGATTGACCTTGCCCGCCTGGAGCAGCTCAAACAGCGTGGCGATATGCACGGCATTCGCCTGTGGATCGCGCGCGGCGAATGCGCCCCAGAACACCCCGCACACGTCGCAGCTTTTCAGCAGGGTCAGGTTGAGCGGCAGCCTGGCAATCCCAGCGGGGAAACCGACCACGCAGAACCGGCCTTCCCAGGCGATCGAGCGGATCGCGGGTTCGGAATAGTCGCCGCCGACGATGTCATAGATCACATCCGCGCCATTCGGGCCGCAGGCCGCTTTGAACGCTTCGGCCAGTGC
>JANORN010000207.1:0-5694 GCA_031415355.1 Novosphingobium sp.
TGTCGGACGACTTGCTGCCGCACCACGTCGATCGCGCCGATCATGTGCTGAGGCCGGTGCAGGGCAGCCGGGGCGGACATCCGCGAGATGTCAGGGTGATCCCGAAATCGCGGGATTTTCATTAAATGAGAATCTGATAAACCGAAAAAAGTGTGTGGGGAATTAGCATGGGACCTTGTCAAAGCTGTAGTCAAACTATCGAGAACGAGTCGGTCTTTTGCCGCTTTTGTGGTGCGCGACAGACACCCATCAATCCGGTTTCTCAAGCACCCGCACAAAGCGCACCCGAAGATCACCAAGCGAAATGGGCGACCAGCACTCTGGTCCTGATCATAGCGCTAGCGATATTCGCAGGGATGGTCGTGTTTGATATGGTCAGCACCTCGTCATCCACGGACAGTCGAACTTCAACCACAGTCGATGCCACTAACTCGGCTTCCGAAGCTGCGATGGCGGCTACAGACGCCGCTGGTGCGATCGATCCATCGCCATCCCACGCTGCCGAGAGATGGACATACTCAACCGATGAAGACAAAGTTCGTGGCGCGACCACTAACTACGCTTCAACAACTAGCACAAATACGGTCGTTCAAGGACCGCCGTACAGTGCGGCGACCACCATGGAGATCATGCTTCGTAAATCACAAGCCTTCGGGACCGACGTCATTCTAACGATCAGCTCAGGACAAATGATGTGCCCGTCATACCGGGGTTGCAGCGCGACTGTGCGATTTGACGATGGGAAACCACAGACGATTCAACTCGCAGGACCGGAGGACAACAGCAGCGAAATCGTCTTCGTGCGAGGCGCTAAATCATTAATCGAAAAGCTGAAAGCTTCCAAACACGTAGTGATTGAAAAAACGCTTTATCAAGCCGGCAACCCGCAATTCGAGTTCAACACATCAGGTTTGAAATGGGACCACTGACCTAAACCGCCTCCAACGCATACCCAGCCGACCGCACCGTCCGCACCGGATCGGGCGCACCCGCAACCTCGATCCCCTTGCGCAGCCGGCGGATATGCACGTCGACGGTGCGCAGTTCGATGTCGCTGTCGGTGCCCCAGACCGCGTCGAGCAGCTGGCCCCGGCTGAACACCCGCCCGGGGTGTTCCATGAAGAACTTGAGCAGACGAAACTCGGTCGGGCCGAGCGAGACCGCCGCGCCGCGCCGCAGTACCTTGTGCGCGGTGGCGTCGAGCGAGAGATCGCCGACGGTCAGCGTTTCACCCGCCAGCGCTGGGCGGATGCGGCGCATGATCGCGGCGACCCGCGCCAGTAGCTCGCGCGGGCTGAACGGCTTGGTCAGGTAATCGTCCGCGCCGGTTTCGAGGCCGCGAATCTTGTCATCCTCGGCCCCGCGCGCGGTGAGCATGATAATCGGCACATGCGCGGTGGCCTTGCTTTTGCGCAGGCGGCGGCAGACTTCGATCCCGCTGGTGCCTTCGACCATCCAGTCGAGCACCACCAGGTCAGGCGCTTCCTCGCTGGCAAGCAGCAATGCCTCGTCACCGTCCGGGGTGGTGGTGACCGCATAGCCTTCGGCTTTGAACCGGAACTCGAGCAGTTCGGCGAGCGCGGGGTCGTCTTCGACGAGCAGGAGGCGGGGTTGGGTCATGCTGCGCGCGCCTCGCTCAAAACTAACTCAAACCCGTCACCCTGAACTTGTTTCAGGGTCCATTCCTCGGTTTGCCCGGTGGTCGCGTGACATGAGCCGACTGTAAGGTTGGCTTGCGGCACCGCGCTTCGGTGGGATGGCATGATGGACCCTGAAACAAGTTCAGGGTGACGGGAAGTGAAAGAGGGAGGGGTGGATGGACTAAGCACCCGCCAAGTCTTCCTTGTCGGTCAGATAGGCCCCGGTCGCGGCATAGTGGACCATTTCGGCGACATTGGTAGCATGATCGCCGATCCGTTCGATATTGCGCGCCACGAACAGCAGTTCGGCGGCGCTGCTGATTGAGGCGGGGTTTTCGATCATGTGGCTGACCAGGTTGCGGAAAATGCTGTCATAGAACGCATCGACCTTGTCATCGCGCTCGACTACTTCCTTGGCCAGCGCGGCATCGCGGGCGGCAAAGGCGGTCATGACGTCATGCACCATGTCGCGGGCGATATCGGCCATCGCGGGCAGCAGGGTTAACGGTTCAAACTTCTTGCGAGTTTCAATCTTGGCCGCGCTTTTGGCGATGTTTTTGGCATAGTCACCAATCCGTTCGATCACCCCGGCGATCTTGAAGATTGCGATCACTTCGCGCAGATCGTCCGCCATCGGCGCGCGCAGAGCGATCACGCGAACGGCGAGCCGGTCAATCTCGGCCTCCAGCGCATCCAGCCGCTTGTCCCGCGCGATGACTTCCTTGGCCAGGTCCAGATTGCCTTTGACCAGCGCCTCCATGGCTTCGCCCACCGCAACTTCGGCCAGACCGCCCATTTCGGCGATCAGCCCGCGCAGCTTGGTGATGTCTTCGTCAAACGCCTTGACGGTATGTTCCTGTGCCATGCGAAGTCCTAACCGTAACGACCTGTAATATAGTCTTGAGTCCGCTTTTCGCGGGGATTGGTGAAGATGTCCGAAGTCTTGCCGTATTCCAGGATCTTGCCCAGATGGAAGAACGCGGTGCGCTGGGAAACGCGCGCGGCTTGCTGCATCGAATGGGTGACGATCACGATCGCATATTTGGCGCGCAGTTCGCCGATCAGTTCTTCGATCCGGGCGGTTGCGATGGGATCCAGCGCTGAGCACGGCTCATCCATCAGGATCACTTCAGGATCGACCGCGATCGCGCGCGCAATGCACAACCGCTGCTGCTGGCCGCCCGACAGGGCCGTGCCGCTGTCGGTCAGCCGGTCCTTGACCTCGTCCCACAGCCCGGCGCGTTTCAGCGACTTTTCGACAATCGCGTCCAGTTCAGCCTTGCTGCTCGACAGTCCATGGATGCGCGGGCCATAGGCGACATTTTCGTAGATCGACTTGGGGAAGGGGTTGGGCTTCTGGAACACCATCCCGACCCGCGCGCGCAATTGTACCACGTCCATTCCGGAGGTGTAGATGTCCTGCCCGTCCAGCTTGATTTCGCCTTCCACCCGGGCTCCGGCGATGGTGTCGTTCATCCGGTTGAATGTGCGCAAGAACGTGCTCTTGCCGCAACCCGACGGACCAATGAAGGCCGTCACATATTGCGGCGCAATATCGATCGACACGTTATCGATCGCGCACTTGTCACCATAGAACACGGAAACATCCCGCGCGGTGATCTTCGCATCGATCGGATCAAGTTCATGATAGTTGGTCATTACCAGCGGTTCTCAAAACGGTTGCGAAGATAGATAGCGAGGCCGTTCATTACCAGCAAGAAGACCAGCAGAACGACGATAGCGGCTGAGGTGCGCTCCACGAAACCACGGTTGATTTCATCGGACCAGAGGAAGATCTGCACTGGCAGGACCGATGCGGGTGAGGTGAACCCATCAGGCGGGGAGGCGACAAAGGCGCGCATCCCGATCATCAGCAACGGCGCGGTTTCGCCCAGCGCGCGGGCCATGCCGATGATCGTGCCGGTCAGGATGCCGGGCAGGGCCAGCGGCAAGACATGATGGAACACGGTCTGGACCCGGCTGGCCCCCACCGCCAACGCGGCGTCGCGGATCGAGGGTGGCACGGCCTTGACCGCGTTGCGACCGGAGATGACAATCACCGGCATGGTCATCAAGGCCAGCGTCATCCCGCCAATCAGCGGGGCCGAACGGTAATTGGGGAAGATCGCCAGGAACACTGCCAATCCCAGCAAGCCGAAGATGATCGAGGGCACAGCGGCAAGGTTGTTGATCGAAACCTCGATGATCTCGGTCCAGCGGTTCTTGGGCGCGTATTCTTCCAGATAGATTGCCGCCAGCACCCCCACCGGGAAGGCCAGCAGCAGCGTAATCAACATGGTCAGGATCGAACCCTTGAGCGCCCCCCAGATGCCCACTGACTGCGGCTCGGTTGCGTCAGAGCGGACCAGAAAGCCGGGATCGAACACGCTGGCCAGCCTGCCCTCACGGTCCAGCCGGGCAGCCAAGGCTTTGTTGGCATCGGAGCCATCGCCGCGCAGCCCAGCGGCCAGATCATCGCTGGCCGGCAGGGAAACCGTGATCGTCTGGCGCAGCAAGCCCGGATCGCCCGCAATCCGGGCGGCCAGTTCACGCCAGGCCCCTGGGTCAAGCTCTGCCGCTCCGTCCACGCCCAAGGCGTTGCCCGCTGCCAGCGACAGGGCCGCAGGGAGCCCGGCGCTTTCCAGCCGGGCAACCCCGTCCGGTCCTTGCAGCTGTGCCGGATCGACCGCAAGCGCGCTACCGCTCAGATCAAGTGCAAATTGCAGCTCTGCACGCTTGAACCCACCAACGGCATTGGCCGCCATGGTCCACAGCAGGAAAGCAAGTGTCAGCGCCGAAAACGCGACGGCTAGGAAGCCCAGCGCCTTGAAGCGGCGTTCAGCGGCATAACGCCGCTTCAGCCGCACCGCCATCGCCTGTTCGCGGGCAAGAGTTGCAGGCTCATTCATAAGCTTCACGGAACCGTTTGACGACGCGCAGGGCAATGAAATTCAGCGCAAGGGTGACGAGGAACAAGACAAAGCCCAGCGCGAAGGCTGATAAGGTCGCCGGATGATCAAAGCTGCCTTCGCCGGTTAGCATGGCCACGATCTGGAAGGTCACCGTAGTCATTGATTCAAAAGGATTGGCGGTCAGCCGGGCAGTGGCCCCTGCTGCCATCACCACGATCATCGTCTCACCAATTGCGCGGCTTACCGCAAGCATTACCCCCGCGACGATCCCGGGCAGCGCCGCCGGGATCAGTACGCGCTTGATCGTTTCAGACGTGGTCGCGCCCATCGCCAGGCTGCCATCGCGCATTGCTTGCGGCACGGCCGCGATCGAATCGTCGGCCATTGAAGAGACGAAGGGAATGATCATAATGCCCATCACCAGCCCGGCGGCGAGCGCGCTTTCGCTGGAAGCGCTGGCGATCCCGATGGCCTGGCCGAAATCCCGGATCCACGGCGCAACGGTCAACGCGGCGAAATAGCCATAAACCACCGTCGGCACCCCCGCGAGAACCTCCAGCAGCGGCTTCATCCACCGGCGGACGGTCGCCGAGGCATATTGCGTCAGATAGATCGCGCTCATCAACCCCAGCGGGATCGCAACCAGCATTGCAATAATCGCGCCGATCACGACCGTGCCCCAGAACAGCGGGAGCGCGCCGTAGTTCTCGCCCAGATTTGCGCCGGGTGTCGCCATCGGGTCAGGGCCCCAATGCGTGCCGAACAGAAATTCGAACGGGCTGACAAATCCGAAGAACCGTACGGTTTCAAACAGCAGCGAGGCTAGAATTCCAAAGGTAGTGAGGATGGCAACCAGCGAGGCGATCAGCAGCGCGAGCATAATCGCCCGTTCCACCCGGGTCCGTGCCGTAAAATCAGGTGTGAGCCGCAGGAAGGCAAACGCCCCGCCAGCGAAACCAAGGATCAGCGTGACGACGATGCCAATCAGGCCGTAAAAGCCCACTGCTTCGCGGAAGGGCTCAACCAGCCCATTTGCAGCGGGATTGAATGCCCCAAACGCGGAGCCTGTGGCGACGGCATAGGCATCAGCCAGCACCGAATCGCGCTCAATCCCAAAGGTTGGTAAGCTGGCTGCGGCGGGG
>JANORN010000208.1:0-6592 GCA_031415355.1 Novosphingobium sp.
GGGTCAGTCATATGTGCGGGCCTACCGGCGTTCGCGCGCGGCTTCAATCGCGGCGCGCGCCTGCATCGCAATATCCTGCGCGCGCAACCAGTCCGCTGAACCCTGCGGCAGCTCGGCCTCGGCCCCTTCGGCGCTGTGCAGCGCCTGCGGCATCTGCAACTGCATCACCTGCTGTTCAGCGCTGGCGAGCTTCGCCCGCGCGAGATCGCCATTGGCGGCATAGACCACCCCCAGCTGATACCAGGCGAACGGATTTTCGCGGTCACGCGCCACCGCCGCCTTGAGCACGCTTTCAGCCTCGGCAAAATTGTCACGGTTTTCAGTCGCGATCAAGGCGTGGCCAAAGGTGGTCGCGATCAGCGGCTGATTCTGCGTGATCGCTGTGGCGCGGCGCAGCGGTCCCAGCGCATCCAGCGCCCGCCCCGATTCAAGCAATATCTGCCCCTTCAGTTCGAGCAGGTAGGGATCATCGGGCGCGGCGGACAGCAGCGCGTCAACCTCGCCCATCGCCTGATCGACGAGGGCTTCCTTGTGATAGGCATAGGCCCGGGCATAGCGCGCGGGCACCCCGGTCATCGTCACCGGATAGGCTTGCAGTGTGGCGGTGGGTTCGGCCAGATAGCCATAGAGCTTGGCCTTGATCCGCTGAAACCGGGCCTCCAGCGCGGGATCGGACGGCGCATTCCAGGCGGGATCCTGTTGATAGCTGTCGCTCAGCGTTTGAATCCGGTCAGCGGTCATCGGATGGGTGCGGTAAAACCCGTCATCGCCGCGCGGGCTGGGCGAATAGCCATAGCGGAACTCCATGTTCTGAAGCTTCTTGAAGAATTCGATCGAGCCCTTGCCGGTGATCCCGGCCTTGGACAGATATTGCATCCCGGCGGCATCAGCAGACGATTCCTGCGCGCGGTTGAAGGCCAGGAACTTGCCCAGCGCGGCCTGTTGCCCGGCCATCAAAATGCCCATCGCGGCGTCGCTCGATCCCGCCGCCGCCGCCGCTGCGCCCAGCAGCAACGAAAGCAAACTGATCCCGGTGGACGCCTTCGCGCCTTCGCCAAACCGGATCACGTGCCCGCCCACCACGTGGCCCAGCTCATGCGCGATCACGCCTTGAACTTCGTTGGCGCTGGTGGCCATGTTGAGCAGTCCGGAATGGACATAGACCGCCTGTCCGCCCGCGACGAATGCGTTGACCGAACCATCGTTGATCAGGATGATATCGACATTGCCAGGTTCCAGCCCAGCCGCCGCGATCAGCGGCGCGGCCATTTCATCCAGCAGCGCCTCGGTTTCGGCGTCGCGCAGGATCGATTGCGCGGCCACCGGCTGAACGATCAGCAGGCTCGCGGCCAGTATGGCCAGTGCGCGGCCAAAAATTCGGGTCAATCCAAACATGGCCGCAGTGCTAAGCCCCGCGCGGCTGAACCGCAACTGAAGAGCGGGGGCATACTTACGGATGCCGCTCCAAAAATGGTTGGGTCAAAAAATTGTGGGGCCATAAAATTGTGGGGCGCCATGCAGTGCGGCACAGCGCCCCGTTCCCCCCGCTGGGAATCGAATGTCAGCCCAGCATCCGCCGCGCCGCGCGTTCCAGCAGCGGCAGGTCATCGGGCACTTCGCCCAGCACCACCACGCTGCCATCGGGCAGGCGGCGAGCGATCAGCAAGGTATAGTCAGGACCGGCAGCAGCCAGATCAGCCAGCGCGACCGGTTCCAGATCGCCAAGTTTCTGTGCCAGTTCATTGCGTGGTTCGGCGCGCGGGACATCGCCCTTGCCCGCTTCGGCGCGCTTCAACCGGCGTTCCTCCTGGACCACGCCTTTCAGTCCACCCGGAGCCGCCGCGAGATAGGCGAACAACCCGCCACGCGGCAGTTGCAGGCGCTGGGCATGGCTGAGTGCAGAGGCATATTCGGTCAGCCGGGTCTTGTCGTAATTGGCGCCGAACACCAGTTTAACCACCGGGGTCATCGGCGCACGGTCCTGTACGGTCAGCCCCGAATCGGTGACCAACTCGTCAAATTCTGCGGGAGCATCAGCAGCGGCGAGCGAGAAATCGTAAGCCCGGCCAATCGCAGCATAGAGCGCATGGCGGGTGCGATCTTCGCTGCCCTGCGCAGCCTGCGCCAGTTCGCGCGCCGAAGCGAGCCAGTCAGCGAGCTCCATCTCCGCTTGATCAAGCGAGTCAGTCAATTCGAGCGGTGCGCTCTCCAGCATGCCGCCGCCAAAGGCGGGCTCGGGGAAGTCCAGCCCCAGACTGTCCGACACGTCATCGAAAGCGGCCAGATCAAGCACCCCGTTCGCGCCAGCATCGCCCGCATCCGTATCCGCCGGGCCATCGGCCCATTCGGTCAGCGGTTCATCGCGGCGGTGTTGATCAGCCGGGACTGCCTGCGCGCTGAGCGCCTGGTCGATTTCCAGCAACAATTCGTCGGTGGTGCGCTGATCGGCCAGTTCTTTCCAGTTGATCACGCCATAGATGAAATCGATGTTGTCATCGTCGCTGGAGAACGGCAGCAAGATCCCGCGATAGAGCACGGTGCTTTCGCGCTGATTGACGAATTCGGCTTCGAACCCGATCGGGGCCTGGTTAGCCAGAATTTGCATGTAATGATCGGTGATCCGCGACAGCAGCGAACGGCTGGGCACATCGTCCAGCGCGCTGATCTCTCCCTCTGCGCCGCATTCCTGGCTCAGCTTGTCGCCCAGATAGAGGATCGCCGGATTATCGATCCCGGCGGTGAAATCCAGCAGCACTGAATAGGGGCCGAAATCTGGCAAGCCCGCTGGATCGAGATCTTCGATCGAGGGGAAGTTGCGATTGTCGAGCAGCCCGGCCCAATGGTTATAGGCGCGGACCTGCATCCGGCGCTCGTCCTGCCCCACCGGGCTCGGCGGCGGTTCGCGCGCGGCTTCGTCCTCGCCGAAATCATAGTCAGGCAAATCGTCGCCAGAACCATGGCCAGCATTGGCGCTATCGAAAAACTGGCCGCGATACGTATCCATGAGGCAACCCCACCTTCATCCTTGTCACCGCTGTATTGGCGCAACATGGTAAATTAAGCGTTAAGTTGCGCCGGACTTTGGCGGCGGATTTGCTGGCTGGAGAGGCAGACATGCGCGGGGCGGAAACTGCCATGCAGTTCCCGCCCCGGATCTCAGAGATTTTACGCGGGCTTGCGCGGATCAGGCCGGGCGGCGCGTGTTGCCCGAGAAGTGGCCCCGGCCGCCGCCCTGGCGTGCGCCTGAACCTTGACCAGAGCTTTGACCGGAACCTTGACCTTGGCCCTGCGGACGGCGTTCGCCATCGCTGCGGAACGGGCGGCGCTCCCCGTCCGGACGGGCCGGACGACGCTCGCCATCGGGCCGTGCAGGACGGCGCTCACCATCGGCGCGGCGCGAATCCTGACCACGCTGATCGTGCGCCCGCGAATCTTGCGCGCGCGGATCGTTGCCGCGAGCCGGACGGCGATCACCGCCGCTGGCGCCGTGATTAGGCCGCGGTGCAGCCGGAGCCACACCCGTTTCGCGCTCTTCGCGGGCCAGTGGATTGTGGACCGGGCCGCGCACGGGCGCCGCCGTCCGGTCAATCCGCAGATGCTGATCGCGTGAGCGACCGTCGCGGGCCTGGCCGCCATTGCTGCGGTTGTTGTTGCGGCCTGCGCCGCCGCTACCACCGCCGCGTTGACCGCCACGCTGGCCAGTGCGGCCGCGCGCGTCACGCTCTTCGCGGCGCGCATCCTGTTCGGCTTCGGCGGGTTTGCGGCTGGGCAAGGGCAGTCGTGCGGCTTCCTTCTGGAAGTCATCGGGCAGGCCCAGCGTCATCAGCTTGACCCCGGTCAGCCGCTCGATATCGCGCAGGTAGGCCTTTTCATCCGGCGCGCAGAAGCTGACCGCGACGCCGTCCGCTCCGGCGCGCGCGGTGCGACCGATCCGGTGGACATATTGCTCCGCTACGTTGGGCAGTTCGAAGTTGAACACGTGGCTGACCCCGGTCACGTCGATGCCCCTGGCCGCGATATCGGTGGCGACCAGCACCGGCGTGGTGCCCTTGCGGAATGCCAGCAGTGCGGCGGTGCGCTGGGCCTGGCTCTTGTTGCCGTGAATCGCCGCGGCATTGACCCCGGCGACGTTAAGGTGGCGCACCACCCGGTCGGCACCGTGCTTGGTCCGGGTGAACACCAGCGCGCGTTCGATCTTGTTCTGGCCTTCGGTTTCCGCCAGCCCGGTAAGCAGCTTGATGCTGAGCAAAGCTTGCTTCTCCGACTGGTTAAGGAAGGTCACAAACTGATCGACTCGCTCCGCCGTGGTCGCTTGCGGCGAAACTTCGACCCGCACCGGGTTGTTGATGAACTGCTTGCCCAGATCGGCGATTGCTTTGGGCATGGTCGCGCTGAAGAACAGGCTCTGGCGCTCCTTCGGCAGCATCGCGGCGACGCGCTTCAAGGGCACGATAAAGCCCAGGTCCATCATCTGGTCGGCTTCGTCGAGCACGAAAATTTCAACATTGCGCAGCGTCAGTGCGCGCTGTTCGATCAGATCAAGCAGGCGGCCAGGGGTGGCGACCAGAATGTCGGTCCCGCCGACCAAGGCCCGCGCCTGCCGGTTTACGGGCAGCCCGCCAAAAATGCACTGGACGCTGAGGTTCAGATACTTGGCATAACCGCGCATGTTTTCGGCGATCTGCGCCGCCAATTCGCGCGTGGGTGACATCACCAGCATCCGGCACGACGCGTTCTGCCGCGCCTTGGGATTGGCGGCCAGCCGGTGCAGCGACGGCAACGAGAATGCGGCGGTCTTGCCGGTGCCGGTCTGGGCAATCCCCAGCAAGTCGCGCCCGGCGAGCAGCGCGGGGATCGCCTGCAGCTGGATCGGAGTGGGATCGGAATAGCCTTTGGTTTCAAGCGCACGGATAAGCGGCTCGGCTAGGCCAAGGTCAGAAAAATAGGACATAAAAATACTCAATATGAAGCATAGGCGTGCAGCATCAGGCCACAACGCACAGCGAGGTGTCGTTCGATGCGACCCTGCGTGAAGAAGGAAGCTTCAGCGATATCGGCGACCGTAAGTTCGGGCAGGTCGATCCGTGGAAACGGTGACCTCACGCTGCCGGAACTGCGGCGGACAGTTAGTCCACGCGCCGATTGCTGATGCCTGACTTAGTGTGCGTTGCAGCAAAAAGCAAGATAATTGCGACAAATACCACATTGCAGTCGGGCGCGGGGCCTGCTTTGAGCGGGCGGATGCACATGCAATCCAGCAATCAGCCGCCGTCTCCCTGCGATGGGACTTGCCGGATCGATCCACGCAGCACCTGGTGCCTGGGTTGCAAACGGACGTTGCAGGAAATCGCCAATTGGCCAATGCTGTCTCCGCGTGAGCGCCGCGCACTGTTGGCGCAGCTGCCAGACCGGTCGCCGCTTTAGTAGGTAAAAGCCTTGAGCCCGGGATCGGCGATTCCGTTCAGCCGCCGCAGCACTGTCCGCGCCAGTCGTTCGGTTTCCACCTTGCGGCGCGCGGCAGCCAGCGGCACGGTGGGCGCCGGGCGGATAATCTCGGCGTCGTAACCATCGGCCATGATCAGGCCGCAGCGCTCGGGCCGAAACGCCTCGGTGGCCATGCAAGCCGGATCGAGATGCGCGGCGAGCCCCCAGTAGAACCGATCACAATGATCGAGATAGTCGGTCCATTTGCTATCCCCCAGCAAGTCCGTCCGGCTGACCTTGATCTCCACGATCACCAGCTGCCCTTTGGGATCAATCCCCATCAGGTCGGCGCGGCGATTGGAGCGTAGCGGCATTTCGCTGACACACCAGATATCATTGCGCGCAAACAACCGGCAAATCCCGCGCGCGACCGCCGCAGCGGTGGCTGGGCTGGGCGAATCGGATGAAGCAATTACGGGGAGCATCCCGGATCCCTAAGAACATAGCAGGAACTATGCAAGCCGATCAAGCAAAGCGGCGCGGGCCCCCCAGCGCTGCTGGCGGGGTCAAGCTGAGCAGCGCTGCGCGCGCCGCTTGAAACTCTTGCCACAACGCCAGCGCGGCTGAGGCCGGGCTGGTGCCGCGCGCGTTTACCGCCAACAAGGCGGCAATGCCCGGTTCAAGGATCGCGGTCAGATCATCGACGCCCTGTTCGGCCATAGTCCGCCGCCAACCGCCGGTATCGCGCATCGTTGCGGGGAAATTCCGCAAATCCGCGCGCATACCTTCGGTCGCGATCCCTGCCAGCGCCGCCAGCACTTCGGCCGCATCGTGCAGCGCCGACCATTTCATGCTCATCGCGCTGGCCGAAGCCTGCCCGAATTCAGGACGGCCCGATCCGGGCAGCGCACCGCCAGTCGGCGCGGCAAATTTGGGAGGCATCGCGGTCATAGCCGTTGAACGTAATCGGTCAGGCTTGCCAAATCGCTAACAGACCCGGCGCGGATCACTAATTTGAAAGCTAGCACGCCGATCCCGCAAAAGGCACTGGCGCCCTGTCGCCAGCGCTGCTAACCGGCCACCAGCGCATCCGTAGCTCAGCTGGATAGAGTACTGCCCTCCGAAGGCAGGGGTCACAGGTTCGAATCCTGTCGGGTGCACCAATTTT
>JANORN010000209.1:0-9421 GCA_031415355.1 Novosphingobium sp.
GTTGGCTGGGCAAGTCAGCAGCGCGAAACTTGGAATCTCGCTGTCTTTCCAGACGCCCGCCATGGCGAACAGCGGCTGATCTGAGCAGCCGAGCCACAGCGGACGACGCTTGCCCGTAACAGCATCGGGGCGACTCCATTCGATGAAGGCCGTTGCAGGAATCAGACAACGGAATTCGCTATTGCGCAAGTTGCCGATCCAGAACGGGCTTGTAAGGTTGCGGACAGTCAACACCGCGCGGCCAGCTTCGCCCGCTGCGGGCGGTGGTGGCACGCCCCACAACCGAGGAATCAACCGGCGCGGAGGTTCATCCAACGACCGCGGCCCTGCGATGAATTCGCGCCCCGCGGTGATGATCGGCGCAAATTGACCCGGCGCAATGTGTCCGCCCGCCCAGGGATCATCCCCGGCGCGCGCGGCAAAGCCCTGCGCGATTTGCGCGGCGTTTGCGTCAAGGCGGTAGAGCATGGTCACCGACGCAGGCTATGCCGCGCCCGGACCGTCACCACAATTGCAGCTGCTTCAATCCGCGATTTCGCAGACTTACATCTGGCCTTCGCGGGTGGTGCGCCATTGGCCGGTCCAGCGACCAGCCACGGCATAGGCCACCACCGGGCACTTGCCTTGCGCATCCTGCTGGTTCCAGATCGGACCGGCGTTGACCATCCGGGTGCGCTGGGCTGGTACAGCGGAAAGCGGCGGCGGCGGAGCGGGCCGATAGGCTTGCATGCCGCCATGGCTGGCTCCGGTGACATCGTACAGATCGCTGCGCGTTCCGCCATTGGTGCCATAGCTGATCTTGCGCCGGAACAGATCGAGCTGGATCTGCACGTTGCGGCCGGCATCGTTCAGGTAGACGGACCATTCATCGCGCTGCGTTTAGGCAAACCGGAAGGTCACTTGCCCGCGCAGGTCATATTCGGCCCAGCTGCCATCGGGCTGCTTGGCATAGTGTCCCCCGCCAAACCGCACGAAGGTAACGTTCCAGCCGTTAACCTCAGTGGCGGGCTGCGCGGCCGCCGGGGCAGCAGTCGCCAGCAGCGCCGCTGCACCAAGAATTACTGAACAAGTTAGCGCCAGTGCCAGATGCAGTGTCTTCATGTCAGCCTCGTCCTTCGGGGGAGCGCGCCGCAGAATTCGGCGCAAACTGCCGAGCGGACGCACAGCAGAAACAGGAATGCGCACAAAGCCGGACAATCCTGACTTCATGCGCATCCATACCTTAGGCCCGAAACGGGGCGGCCCCGAAAGACCGCCCCGCCGGGGAATCGACTGTTACCAGCCGAAAGTCAGGCCAACCCGGCCGGCCGTCTGGCCGCCCTTGTTGAAGCCGGTGGCAACACCGGCGCTTACCGCTACGTTTTCCGATACCAGCGCGTTGATCTGCAACGCCCCGGCGCTGGCGCCATCATAGAAGCCGAAGTTCGTGGAGATGTTGAACTTCGAATCGGGCAGGAAGGTTGCCCCGCCCAGCGCCACGGCAATCGCGGTGGAGGAGGCGGTGTAATCTTCCAGCAGGCTGACCCGGGTTTCCAGCGCGCCAACGCGGCCTTCAACCCCGGTTACGCGGGTGCCAAGCGCCAGATCGGCAGCAGCACGGGCGTTTTCTTCAGCCGCGATCCGAGTGGTCAGGGTATTGTCCCCGGCGATCCGCGCGTTGGCTTCATTGGTGACCGCAGTGATGCGGTTGGCAATTTCAGCGTTGAGGTTGGTAGTCAGCGTGGCATCCGCCGCAGCGCGGGTGGTTGCTTCAGCTGCCAGGTTGGTCGTCAGCGTGGCATCGCCAGCGATCCGTGCCGCCATTTCTGCGGCATCAGCCGCAGCCCGGGTGGCCGCTTCGGTGTTGATGTTGTTCTGCAGCGTGGTGTCCGCCGCAGCCCGGGTGGCTGCTTCGGTGTTGATGTTGTTCTGCAGCGTGGTGTCCGCCGCAGCCCGGGTGGCTGCTTCAGCCGCCAGGTTGGTAGTCAGCGTGGCATCGCCAGCGATGCGTGCCGCCGTTTCTGCGGTGTCCGCCGCAGCCCGGGTGGCCGCTTCGGTGTTGATGTTGTTCTGCAACGTGGTGTCCGCCGCAGCCCGGGTTGCCGTTTCGGCCGCCAGGTTAGTTGTCAGTGTGGCTTCAGCTGCAATCGCGCGGGCAGTTTCGGCAGCGCCACCGGCCACCGCAGCATTGGCAGTGAGTTGCGCCGTTGCGGCATTGGCCAGCGCGGTGTTGGCGGTGGTCTGCGCGGCTGCTGCGGCAGCAGCCACGGTGTTCAGTTGCGAGACGTTGACGGCATCGGTCATCCCGGTGCCAGCGGCGACGTTCATAATCCGCCGTTCGCTGCCGACGTTGCCGACCGAAACGGTGTTGGCCGCGTTAGCGACCGAGCCGCCGCCAATCGCAACCGAACCCGCGCCCACAGCTACCGCACCGGTGCCGAATGCGCTGCTGTTGGGGCCCGAGGCATTGGCGTTGTTACCAATCGCAGTTCCACCAACACCCGAGACGGTGGCGTTGGTACCAAGTGCCGAGCCGAACACTGCACTTGCGTTTGCGCCGTTGCCGATCGCAATCGCGCCGCCACCTGCTGCGGTCACATTCGCGCCGTTACCAATCGCCACGCCGTTGTTGGCGAGCGCGTTGCTGTCCTGACCAACGGCGATCCCGCCGGTGCCGGATACATTGGCATTTGCGCCCAGAGCAGTCCCGCCATTGGCATTCACTTCAGCGCGGCCGCCGACTGCGGTCTGATTGAAGCCAGCGTTAACCGGATCACCGGGCGTGTTGAAAGCGAACCCGGTGCCAGCGCGCGCGGTGGAGCCGATGGCGACAGTGTTTGCACCAACGGAAATCGCCCCGCCGCCGATGGCAACTGCGGCGTTGATCCCAAACGGCACCCCTGTGGCGGTGCCGCTGAAGCGTGCGATTGCGGTGTTACCGATGGCTACGGCGTTGTCTTGCGCGATGGTGTTATAACCAACGGCGACCGTGGCGAAGATCGGATTGGCTGGCCCCGGACCGGTGGCCGTTGCACCGTTGCCGATTGCCACGCCGCCGGCCTGATCGGCGGTAGCGCCGTTGCCGCAAGCCAATGCGCCGTTGGTGCCGGTGGCAGTCGCGCCGGAATTGGCATCGGCGGCATTGTTGCCAGCGTCAGTGCCGTCGAGATCGCAGGTGTTTTGCGCTTGTGCGGGCATGGCCCAGGCAAAAGCCAGCGCGGATGCTGCCACTGCGGTGGCGGCCCGAATCGAAATGCGTTTCATTGAATTTCCCCTTGTGTTGCGTAGTAAATAGTGTGGCTACCCGGGAAGAACGCGCGTTCATCCAAAGCCCACCTTGATTTTGCGCGACCACAAAGGAATCTTTTCGATTCTCAATCTTCCCGGATTTTCTCCGGACGGCGACAGCTTTCGTCCTGCAACGCCGGGTTGTCAACACCGAACACGGTTCAATCAATTGGTTAATTCTGCCACTTATGCGGCGCGGCTTGCCTCAGCCGAGCGGCTGTGCGTAGGTAACAATCTGCCTTTCGGGAGTTGCTGTTGTGCTGAAACCTCTTGCTGCCATGATCGCGCTGATCGCCGCAGGCAGCGCCGCGCCGTTGCTGGCACAGCAGGCCACCCCCGTCAGACCAGCTACTGTCAGACCAGCCGCCGCCAGACCAGCCGCCGCCAGTGTCGTCCCAACTCGCCCCGTCCCTGCCAGTCCGCTCCCGCCATCAGCTGCCGCCGCCGGCGATCTGCCGCGCGCGCTGTTCATCGCAACGATGGACGGCGAATTTCGCCGCCGCGATGGCGATGGCAACGGGGTGATCGCGCGGGCCGAGCTGGAACGCTTTGAAACCGCCGCCGCCTTCGCCGCCGCGCAGCTACAAAACCGCGAGCTGTTCCTGCGGCTGGATGCTGACCGCAACGGCGCGATTTCCCCCGGCGAATTCGCCGCGCTGGTCGCCGCCCCCGCCACCGTCGATGTCTCCGCACAGATGCTCCGGTTCGATCCCAACCGCGATCAGCAAGTCACCCTGATCGAATACCGCGCCGCCACCCTCGCCGGGTTCGACCGGCTCGACGCCGACCACGACGGCGTGGTCACCGCCGCCGAAATGCGCGCGGGCAATGTCCAGCCGGCCGGGCGATAGCGCGACCAGCCCGCAACAGCTTGGCTGCGCTCCGGTTGTGTACATGCTGAAAAGATGGATGCCCCGCGAGGATTCGAACCTCGATAAACGGAGTCAGAGTCCGTTGTCTTACCGTTAGACGACGGGGCAAGAGCGGGCGCGTTTAGGGGGGCGGGCGGACGGCGTCAAGCCGTGAGGCTTGCCGTTCAACGGCAAGCGGTCTAGCAGTGGCAGCAGGTACTCGCCCGCCCGGGCGGGAAAACAAGACAAGAGTAGACGTGACCATGGCGGACCAGATTCCGCCGACCATGCGCGAGGCGACTGGCAAGCACGGTGAGCAGCAGGCAATCGATCACGGCGATGGATCGGCCCGCCAGTCATCAGCAATCCGGCAACCCACGCCCGGCGGCCAGGCAAAGCGAATTGATCCACCCGCGAAGGTAGCAGCGCTGCGCTCTGGCCCGGTGGTGGGCCCCAGCGGCGGATCAGCCCATTCGACGCTGCAACGCCAGGCCTTCGCTGCGATTGATCTGGGCACCAACAATTGCCGACTGCTGATCGCGCGCCCGCAAGGTGAACATTTTGTGGTGATTGACGCGTTCAGCCGGGTGGTTCGGCTGGGCGAAGGACTGGCGCAGACCGGACAGCTAAGCCAGGCGGCGATGGACCGAACCATGGCTGCGCTGCATGTCTGCGCGGAAAAGCTGCGCCGCCGCAACGTTCATCTGGCGCGGTCCGTGGCGACCGAGGCCTGCCGCCGCGCCGGAAATGGCGCGGACTTTATCGAACAGGTTCGCCAGGAAACCGGCATTGCGCTGGATATAATCAGCGCGGAGGAAGAGGCGCGGCTGGCAGTGATGGGCTGCCACATCCTGCTGGAGCAGGGCGAGGGGCCGGCCTTAATCTTTGATATTGGCGGCGGATCGACCGAGCTGGTGCTGATCGAAAACCGCCCAGGGCAACCGTTTCGGATTCACGATTGGCAGTCAGTGCCGTGGGGGGTCGTCTCACTGACTGAAACCTGCGAGGCCGAAGGTGCCAGCGCCGAGGCGCGCGCGGCCCGCTATGCGTGGATGCGCGGCGTGGTGAGCAAATCGTTTCAAGGCTTTTCCGAGCGGATTGCGGCTTCGGGCAAGCGTGATCTGCCGCTGCACCAGCTGCGGCTGCTGGGCACCAGCGGCACTGTGACCACGCTGGCCAGTCTGCACTTGCAGCTGCCGCAATATGATCGGCGCGCGGTGGACGGATTGGTCATGCCCACCGCCGACATGCGCGCGGTTTGCGAGAGCCTGTCAGCCATGTCCATTTCAGAGCGGCAGGCCCAGCCGTGCATCGGACGCGAGCGTAGCGACCTGGTCGTCGCGGGGTGCGCGATTCTTGAGGCAATTCTGGACCTGTGGCCCGCCGACCGGCTGGGCGTGGCCGACCGGGGAATTCGCGAAGGAATTCTGCGCAGCTTGATGGCGTCCGAGGGAGCCGCCGAACGCAGCCTGTCGGCGCTGCGCCAGGCCCGGCGCGAGGCCCGGACATGAGCCGTTCTGGCAAAGATCCCAACGAGCGGCTGCGGTCTAACAAGAAGCGCACGGCCAGTTCGGCGCGCTGGTTGCAGCGGCAGCTTGACGATCCCTATGTCAAGCAAGCGCGGGCCGACGGCTATCGCAGCCGTTCAGCGTTCAAGCTGAAAGAGCTGGACGAAAAGTATGCGCTGATCCGCAAGGCGGCGCGCGTGGTCGATCTGGGGATTGCGCCAGGCGGTTGGAGCCAGGTGGTGCGGCAAGTCAATCCGCGTGCCGCCGTGGTCGGGATCGATCTGCTGCCGACTGATCCGCTGGAAGGGGTGACGATCCTGGAGATGGATTTCATGACGGACGCAGCTCCGGCGGCGTTGCAAAGCGCGCTGGACGGCCCGCCCGATCTGATCCTGTCCGATATGGCGGCCAATACCGTTGGGCACAAGCAGACCGATCACTTGCGCACAATGGGCCTGGTCGAAACCGCCCTGCACTTTGCGATTGATACGCTGGCCCCCGGCGGGGCGTTCGTTGCGAAGGTCTTTGCCGGCGGCACCGATGGCGACCTGCTGATCTTGCTGAAGCGCAACTTCACCAGTGTCAAACACGCCAAGCCGCCCGCCAGCCGCAAGGATTCGTCCGAATGGTATGTAATCGCGCAGGGGTTCAAAGGGCGCTAGCGCCTTAATCAGACCCCCGCTCACCTCCGGCGCAAGCAGCCCTACTGCTTCTCAGCGTCGGCGGCAGGCGCAGTGGCATCCGCCGGTGCCGCGGCGGCTGGAGCAGCAGGCAGCGGCAGGTTGGAGCCCTGCGCGTTGAGATAGACCATCAGGTTGGCGCGTTCCTGGCCATCGCTCAGGCCGGCGAAGCTCATCTTGGTGCCCGCCGCAAACTTCTTCGGGTTGGTCAGCCAAGCGTTCATGTTCGCCCAGTCCCAATTGCCGCCATGGCCCGAAAGATCGGCGGAATAAGCGAACCCGGCGGCGTGTTTGCCCACCGGCTTGCCCATGATCGCGTTCAGGTTCGGCCCGATGCCATTGGCGCCGCCCGGCGCAATCGTGTGGCAGGCCATGCACTTCTTGAAGCTGGCCTCACCCTTCGCCGCGTCGGCACTCGCCAGCAGCGTTTCAATCGGTACGACCGCAGCGGTTTCGCCGCCTTCTTCAACCACACCCTCGATCGCATAGCCCAGCTTGTCCGGACGATGCGGCTTGTCCGCGCTGAAGTAGTGGCCTGACAGGCTGGACAGGCCGAGCCCGACGATCCCGGCAAACAGGGTCCAGCCAGCGATGGTATTGAAGCGATCTTCCATGGAAATGCCCCGTTGGGATGTGCGCAGATAGGTTTGCGCGTCGCTCTAGTGTTGCACCGGGCGGAGTGCAAGGGGCATTGCGGGGGGCGGCGAAGCAGCCTAGCGATAGCGCATGTTTTCCAAGCTGCTGATCGCCAATCGCGGCGAAATCGCCTGCCGCATCATCCGCACCGCGCGGGCGATGGGGATTGCCACCGTCGCGGTCTATTCCGACGCCGATGCCAAGGCGCTGCATGTGCGGTCTGCTGATGAGGCGGTGCATATCGGGGCCTCGCCCGCGCGCGAATCATATCTGATGGGCGCGAAGATCATCGCCGCCGCCAAGGCCACCGGGGCTGAGGCGATACATCCAGGCTATGGCTTCCTCTCGGAAAATGCCGAATTCGCCCAAGCCGTGATCGATGCCGGGCTGATCTGGGTCGGGCCGAGGCCTGCGAGCATCACCGCGATGGGGCTGAAGGACGCGGCGAAGAAGCTGATGGCCGCAGCGGGGGTGCCGGTGACGCCGGGCTATCTGGGCGAAGATCAAGCGCCCGCGCATCTGGCGCGCGAGGCCGCGAAGATCGGCTATCCGGTGCTGATCAAGGCGGTCGCAGGCGGCGGCGGCAAGGGGATGCGGCTGGTCGAGGCGGCCGGGGACTTTGCAGATAGCCTGCAATCGTGCCAGCGCGAGGCGGCGAGCTCGTTCGGCAACGCCCATGTGCTGATCGAAAAGTACATTCAGCGCCCGCGCCATATCGAGGTACAGGTGTTCGGCGACACCCACGGCAATGTCGTCCACCTGTTCGAACGCGATTGCAGCCTCCAGCGGCGGCATCAGAAGGTGATCGAAGAAGCCCCCGCGCCGGGGATGGATGAGGCGACCCGCGCGGAACTGTGCGCGGCGGCGGTCAAGGCGGCCAAGGCCGTCGACTACGTCGGCGCAGGCACGATCGAATTCATCGCCGACGCCTCCGAAGGGCTAAGGGCGGACCGCATCTGGTTCATGGAAATGAACACCCGGCTGCAGGTTGAACACCCGGTGACCGAGGAGATCACCGGGGTTGATTTGGTGGAGTGGCAATTGCGCGTGGCAGCGGGGGAGGCTTTGCCGAAGCGGCAGGAGGAACTCTCCATCAACGGCTGGGCGATGGAAGCGCGACTTTATGCGGAGGATCCTACGACGGGATTTTTGCCTAGCATCGGGTCGCTTGAATATTTCAGCTTGGATCATCTCCACTCACAATACATTCGCGTTGAAACAGGGGTAGTGGAGGGCGACGAGATTTCGCCGTTTTATGACCCGATGATCGCCAAGCTTATTGTCCACGGAGAAACGCGCGAAGACGCGATCGCCGACCTGAGCGGACTTTGCACCACCACCGATGTTTGGCCGGTCAAAACCAATGCAGGCTTTTTGACGAAACTTCTTGAAAGCTCCGAATTCGCTCATGGTGCAGTCGATACCAACTTCATCGCTGCTAATCTGGAACGCTTAACCGAGAAACCACCTCTGACCGAAGATGGACTCGACGCGGCAGCGAACCTGCTCGTTCCAACACCGGAAAGCGAGACAGATCGGTTAACCATGTCTGGGCTTCGGCTGAACGCTTCGGCTGAGACGACATTCTTGATGTTGGTTGATGGTCAGCCGGTTGAGGCAGACGTGCCACTTGTCCACTCACCCCACGCCAATTTCTGGGCGAGGGCGTTCCAGGCGGAAACCGGTATCATAAAGTTCGACTCAGGTTATGCCTATGAAATCGAACGCTGGTCAAAACGCGGCACCGGCCACCACCACGCCCACGACGGCGACATCCTCTCGCCCATGCCGGGGAAGATCATCGCGGTTGAGGTGACCCAAGGCCAGGCGGTGACCAAGGGGCAGAAGCTGCTCACGCTTGAGGCGATGAAGATGGAGCACAGCCTGGTCGCGCCGTTCGACGGGACCGTGGCGGAACTCTCTGCCGTGGCCGGGGCGCAGGTGCAGGTTGAGGCGCTGCTGGCGCGGATTGCGGCTGTCGAGGCGAGCCAATGATCCTCCCCGGCACGGGGAGGTGGCAGCGCGAAGCGCTGACGGTGGGGGCCCGCCTCTCCGCACACGCAACACTTGGGGCGAGGTGGGCCCCCTCCGCCCTGCGGGCACCTCCCCGTTCCGGGGAGGATTTGGGATGACCTGGCAACCTGAAGTCAACGAACTCCGCGCGCGCGAGAAACTCGCCGAGGCGATGGGCGGCGAGGAGAAAGTTGCGCGGCAACATGCGCGCGGCAAACTTGATGCGCGGCAGCGGATCGCCGGACTGGTCGATGCGGGCAGCTTTCGCGAGATTGGCAAGATCGCCGGCAAGGGGCATTACGACGCGGCGGGCCAGCTCACCGGCCTCTCCCCATCCAATCTGGTGTTTGGTCGCGCCAACATCGAGGGCCGCCCGGTGGTTGCCAGTGCAGACGATTTCACCGTGCGCGGCGGGGCGGCGGATGCGGCGATCCACCGCAAGTTCGTCCAGTGCGAGAAGATGGCG
>JANORN010000210.1:0-3218 GCA_031415355.1 Novosphingobium sp.
CGCGAAGGCCGCGCGCAATGGCAAGTTGCTCGCGCCGTCGTGGCTCCAGAAATGCGCATCCATCGCCGCTGCGCCCGCCAGGAATTGCTGGAATTCCTCCATCCCGATGGCGAGGGCGATCGGGAAGCCGATTGAAGACCACAGTGAATAGCGCCCGCCAACGCTTTCAGGGAACGGCAGCACGCGGGTTTCATCGACCCCCCATTCCACCGCCTTGTCCGGGAAGGCGGTCAGCGCTACCACCCGGCCATAGGGATCGGCGACGCCGTTCTCCCCCAGCCAGGTCAGCGCGGACATGGCGTTGGTCATCGTCTCAATCGTGGTAAAAGTCTTGCTGGCGACCGCCACCATGGTCGTCGCGGGATCGCAGGCGGCAAACGCCTGCTCCAGCGCGCAGCCATCGATGTTGGAGACGACATGTACCTCCACCCGCGGCAAATCACGCGCCAGGGCATCAATCGCCAGCTTGGGCCCCAACGCCGAGCCGCCAATGCCGATGTGGATCAGGTGCTTGACTTCACCCAATGCGCCGCTGTGAATAGCTTCTACCAGCGCGCCCATCCGCCGCAGCAGCGCCTCGGCTTCTTCAACCTTGGCCGGATCGCCCACGCCGCGCATCATGGTGTGCGTCGCGGCGCGGCCTTCAGTCTGATTGACGATTTCCGCGTTGAACAGCGCTTCGCGGCGTTCGGCAAACCCGGTGGCTTCGGCGAGCCGCTCAAATCCGGCAATCAACGCATCATCTAAGTGCGTCTTTGACCAGTCAAACTGGATCCCCGCCCCCTCCGGCAGAGCAAACCGAGTGGAATAGCGCGCCACCCGATCTGGTGCTGCAAACAGATCGCGCAAACTGCGCTGCGGCAGCGCGGCCAGTTCGGCCCAGATTGCGGTCGTATCGCTCATGCCGGTATCTCCTGTGAACCCGCCCTATGCCCGCCCCGCACCGTGCCGCCAAGGGTCAGAAAACGTATGCGCCCGCGCGATCTTTGTCCCTTGCCGTGACAGTGCTCTATGCCTATAATACACTCTGCCCTCTTGACGGGCGCGGCGCTGACCAACATGGAACCACGGCAATGACCGAAACCACCGCAAACCTCGCCGATCCGGCAGCGCCCGCTGCTCCCCCCGCCAAGCCCGCGAAGAAGGAGGACAGTTTCCCCGTCTTCCTGCTGAAGCTGGTGGTGTTCGTGGTGATCTTCCGCAGCTTTTTCCTCTCGCCGTTCAACATCCCCAGCGAATCGATGCTGCCACAGTTGCAGAACGGCGACTATCTGCTCGCCGCCAAATGGCCCTATGGCTATTCAAAGTATTCGCTGCCGTTCAGCGCGCCGCTGATCCCCGGACGGCTGTTTGCGAGCGCGCCGGAACGCGGCGACGTGGCGATCTTTAAGCAGCCGCCCCTGAATGATCTGGATTACATCAAGCGCGTGATCGGCCTGCCGGGCGATACCGTGCAGATGATTGGCGGGGTGCTGCACTTGAACGGCCAGCCGGTGCCCAAACAGCGCATCGCCGATTTTGAAGTGATCGTCAGCCCCAACACCACCTGCAAATCGCCGCAGTTTGCGGTGAAACGCGATGATGGCGTGGACGTATGCCGCTATCCCCGGTTCAAGGAAACGCTGCCGGGCGGACGCAGTTACGAAGTGCTCGATCTGGGCCTGATGCCGCAGGACGATACCCCCGCCGTCGTGGTGCCCAAGGACACGCTGTTCCTGATGGGCGACAATCGTGACAATTCGGAAGACAGCCGCTTTCCTGCCGTTCCCGGCGGCGGAATTGGCCTGGTTCCACAGGCCAATCTGGTCGGCCGCGCTACGGTGATGATGTGGTCAACCGATGGCAGCGCTGAATGGCTGCTGCCCTGGACCTGGTTCAGCGCCGCGCGCTGGGACCGGATCGGCGGGACGTTCTGAGCGCGTGCTCGGCACGGAAACCCACGCCTTCCTGACCGCGCTGGCGGGCCGCCCGCCGGTGGACGAAGCCCTGTGGCTGGAGGCGCTGACGCACGGCTCCACCGGCTCGCCGCGCGATTACCAGCGGCTGGAGTTTCTGGGCGACCGGGTGCTCGGGATGGTGATCGGCGAATGGCTCTATACGCTGGGCACCGGCGATGAGGGCAAGCTCTCGCAGCGGCTCAACGTGCTGGTCAGCCGCACCACTTGCGCCGCCGTGGCCCGCGATATCGCGCTGGGCGCGCACATCCGGCTGGGCAAACAGGCGCGCGACGATGGCGGGCTGGACAGCGACAACATCCTGGGCGACGTGGTCGAGGCGCTGATCGGAGCCAGCTTCGTCACCCACGGCTTCGACACCACCCGCGACATGGTCCGGCGGTTGTGGGCCGAGCAGGTCGGCGGCAAGGCCGGCACCTCCAAACACCCCAAGTCCGCCTTGCAGGAATGGGCGGCCGGCAACCGCCGCAAACTGCCCGAATACCGGCTGACCGACCGCTCTGGCCCCGATCATTCGGTGCGCTTCACCGTCGCAGTCAGCGTGGCTGGGGTGGGTGAAGTGGAAGCGACCGGAACCAGTAAACAGGAAGCCGAGACTTTGGCGGCGGAAGCGTTTATGGCGCAGTTTGGGTAGCGCCTAGCGCGCCCCCAGCGCCGCGGTGTTCCCCTCCCAGGTGGGGAGGGGCTAGGGGGGTGGGGGTACAACATCAGCGGTTACGCGAGGCCTTTGGCCTCGCTCCCCCACCCCCAACCCCTCCCCGCTGGGTAGGGGAGCAAAGTTTGGAATATTTGATGAGTGAGTCCGATACCCCCGCCCTCACCCCCCACTGCGGCCTCGTCGCGGTCCTTGGCGCGCCCAATGCGGGCAAGAGCACGCTGGTCAATGCGCTGGTGGGCCAGAAGGTGGCGATTGTCAGTGCCAAGGCGCAGACCACGCGCGCCCGGTTGATGGGGATTGCGCTGGCCAGCAGTGACACCGCCGCCACGCAGATCATCCTGGCCGATACCCCCGGCCTGTTCGCGCCCAAGCGGCGGCTGGACCGGGCGATGGTCAGCGCAGCGTGGGATGGCGCGGCGGAGGCCGATGCGATCCTGCTGGTGGTCGATGGCCGCAAAAAGCGCCTCGATTACCTCGAACCGATCCTCACCAACCTGCAAGGCCGCAAGGAACGCAAGATCCTGGTGCTCAACAAAGTGGATGAAACCGCCAAGGAACCGATGCTGGTGGCCGCGCGGGCGCTGGCGGGAGAAGGCCAGTTTGAC
>JANORN010000211.1:0-4187 GCA_031415355.1 Novosphingobium sp.
GCGCGCTCGGCAATCTCGGCGGCTTGCAGCTTGCTGGTCATCCCGCCGGACCCCATGCCGGAGCTGCTGCCGCCGCTCGCCATCGCGTGAATTTCTGCAGTTACCCCGCGCACTTCGGGCAGCAATCGCGCGCCGGGCTGCGCGGGACCCCGATCAAACAAGCCGTCCACGTCAGACAGCAACAGCACCGCAGTGGCGCGCGCCGCCTGCGCCACCCGCGCGGCCAGCCGGTCATTATCGCCAAAGCGGATTTCCTGCGTCGCGACGCTGTCATTCTCGTTCACCACCGGCACCGCCCCGGCGTCTAGCAACCGCGTAAGCGTGGCGGTGGCGTTGAGATAGCGACGTCGGTCTTCAAGATCTTCCAGCGTCAGCAGCAATTGCGCAGCAGTGATCCCGTGCGCCGCCAGCAGTTCGGCCCACAATCCCGAGAGCGCGATCTGGCCGACTGCTGCCGCCGCCTGCGCATCGGCGAGACTCCCGCGCCCGCCTTTATCGAGGCCCAGCCGCGCTGCACCCAGTGCAATCGCTCCCGATGACACTACGATTACATCCTGCCCGCGCGCGCGCGCGCCTGCGATCTCTGCGACCAATCCTTCCAACCAATCCCGCCGCAGGCCCTGCGTGCCGACCAGCAAGGACGAGCCGATTTTGATCACCAACCGAGGGCAAACGGCGACGTCGGCCAGGTCAGCGAGGCGGGTCAGAGACATGACAGAGCGCTTAGCGCGTCAATCGGCCATTGCAAACAACCCTCGTCACCGCACAGTGATCAGATCACAGCGGTGACCACGGCGTTTCGTCGAGCTCTTCCTGCGCGCCGATCGGCCGTTCGGTAACGGTGGCTGCGGGCAAATGGCTGATCACGGCGTTCAGCAACTTGTCCATGCCTTGGCCAGTCGCGCCAGAGATCGGGTAAACCGCCTTCGCCCCCGCCGCTTTCAGTTCCTTGGTGAAGGCCTTGACCAGTTCGGCATCAACCGTGTCGATCTTGTTCAACGCAATCAGGCGCGGCTTTTCATCAAGGCCCGCCCCGTAAATCGCCAGCTCTTCCTCGATGATCTCCAGCGCTTCGGCGGGATCGGTGCCGTTGATGTCGATCAGATGGATCAACACCCGGCAACGTTCGATATGGCCCAGGAACCGGTCCCCGATGCCCGCGCCATCGGCGGCTCCGGCGATCAGGCCGGGGATGTCCGCCAGCACGAATTCCCGGTCGCGGTGGCTGACCACCCCCAGCTGCGGGCGCAGCGTGGTGAAGGCATAGTCACCGACTTTGGCCTTGGTGTTGGAAATGGCGTTGATGAAGGTCGATTTGCCGGCATTGGGCAAGCCGAGCAGCCCGGCATCGGCCAGCAGTTTCAGCCGCAGCCAGACGTACATTTCCTGCCCCATTTCGCCGGGCTGATGCTGGCGCGGGGCGCGGTTGGTGCTGGTCTTGTAGCTGGCGTTGCCGCGCCCGCCCATCCCGCCAGACAGGAACACGACGCGCTGCCCCGCCTCGTTGAGATCGAGCAGCACGGTTTCGCGGTCATCGTCGAGCACTTGCGTGCCCAGCGGAACCTTGATGATCAAATCTTCCCCTGCTGCACCGGTGCGGTCGGTCCCCGCACCGGGTTTGCCGCGCTGGGCTTTGAAATGCTGGGCATAGCGAAAGTCGATCAGGGTGTTCAGGCCCGGCACCACTTCAAAAATGATGTCGCCCCCCCGGCCGCCGTTGCCGCCGTTGGGACCGCCATATTCGACGTACATTTCACGCCGGAACGCTACAGCGCCCGGGCCACCTTGGCCTGACCGGATGAAGACTTTTGCTTGATCAAGAAAATGCATAGCGGGCGCCCATAGCCGGCTTCCACGCAAATGTCGCGTACCAGCTGCATTGGGCGCGTAAAACGCAAATCAGCGCCTATTTCAGCCCCCGAACCGCATCAGGAAAGCTGTGCCTGGTTAGGGCTTTACCGGGGTCGGCGCGACAACTGGCGTCGGCGTGGCAACCGTCATTGGAGCTGGAGATGGCCCAACCCCTGGAACGAAAATCGGCGCGGGCGCAGGCGCAAGCACCGGCTGATAGCGCGCATCCCACAGTGCCCCGTCGGCGCGGTATTGCTCGTAAGCGCTGTAAAACTGCGTAAACACGCCTTCCAGCCGGGGCAGCTGCGTGGCGGAAAAGGCGGTCAGTTCCCCGGCCTTGGCCAGCGGTACATCGCGCGCCATCAGCAGCGCCGCATCGCAGAACCCCGGCAGCGTCGGCGGGAACGCGAAATAATTATAGACCTGCGTCATATAGGCTTCGCGCGGGCGGATGAAGGCCGCGCCATAGCGCCCCTTGAAATCGGTATCGACGGCCTTGTTTGCGGTAGTCAGCGCCTTGGCGTGGGTCTTGAGATAGACCTTGTAGGCCGGCAGGATCTCCGCATGTTCGGGCTTCATGCAGTTCAGCGCGGCCACGTTGAAGGCCGAGCGTACGTTCCAGTTGATCTGCGCGGTGCCGATCCCGGCGTTGACCGTCTGGCGCAGGCCATTGAGCCCCACGAGCGGCACAGTGGCGTTGGGCGAGGCGCCCAGCGGCGGCAGCGGGCGCGGCGGGATCACGACCGCAACCGGTGGTGGCGGCGGCGGGGGCGGCGGGGGCGGCGGGGGCGTGACCGGCGCGCAGGCCGCCACAGCCGTCAGGGCGACCATCACACTGCCCACCCATACCTTGCGCGAAACTGCTCTGCTCATGGCGACCCTCTTTCAAACCCCCTGCATGGCAAGGTCAAGCTTGCCCCGCGCTGAAGCCGCTTCCCTATCGCAGCGCGCGCAGAATGCAAATGCCCGGCGCGCTGGATAGCACGCCGGGCACGATTGCTTGCCAGATGGCGGTTAGACTCTAGTCGCGGCTGCCCATGAAGCTGAGCAGGAACTGGAACATGTTGATGAAATCCAGATACAGCGTCAGCGCGCCCAGGATCACGGCCTTGCCCGCAAAATCGGTGCCGCGCAGATATTCATATTCACGCTTCAGCCGCTGGGTATCGTAAGCTGTCAGCCCGGCGAAGATCAGCACGCCGATGAACGGAATCGCGACTGCCAAACCGGGCATTGGCCAGATCATGTTGACGATCATCGCCAAGATGAGCCCGATCACGCCCATCGACAAGAAGGTGCCGAGCGGACCAAGGTTGCGCTTGGTGGTGTAGCCAAACAGGCTAAGCCCCGCAAACGCGCCAGCGGTGGCGAAGAACGTGCCCGCGATTGATGCCTCGGTATAAATGAGGAAGATCGTGGACAGCGACATGCCCATCACTGCGGCGAAGGCCCAGAACAGCAGCTGCAAGGTGCCGGTGCTGAACTTGTTCACGCCGAAGTTGATCGCCAGCACAAAGCCAAGCGGAGCCAGCATCACCAGCCACTTGACCGGCGAGGCCATCATTGCCTGCGCCATGCCCGAATTAGCCATCAACAGCGCGACAATGCCCGACAGCAGCACGCCCGAGGCCATGTAGTTATAGATCGACAGCATGTGCTTGCGCAGGCCCTGATCCATCATGGTGCCCGACTGGACATCGCCGTTCAGGCCGGGGGACGCGCCGAAGCCCGCCCGATCAGCGGGGCGCGTGGGCTGGGGATCGTTCCAGTTTGCCATGGTCGTTATATCTCCATTGCGGCCCCGGCGTAATGGCCAGGGTCTTGCACTGAATATCGGATCAAACCGGTCAGGTTTCAAGTAAAACCCGACAAATGACGTGGCGCGGTGTGCTTACCCCCCGCTGCGCGCCAGTTCGGCTAGCTCTGCCCCGCGATCCCGCGCGGCGCGCAAGGTCGCGGCGATCAGCCCGGCCAGCGCCGCATCGCCGTCCAGCACCGCCAGCCCCGCCGCCGTAGTTCCGCCCGGACTGGTGACCCGGCGCGCCAGCTCCTGCGGCGATTGGTCGGCGCTGGCCGCCAGCGCCACCGCGCTCTGGACCATCGCCAGCGCCAGCCGCTCGGCCTGCGCCGCCTCCAGCCCCAGCCCCGCCGCGCCCGCGCCCAGTGCTTCGATCAGGCGATAGACGAAGGCCGGACCGGACCCGACCAGCGCGGTCAGCAGATCGAACTGGCGATCATCAGCAAACCATTCCGCCGCCCCCAGCGGCTGCACCAGCGCGGTGACCTCTGCCTGCATAGCCGGATCAAGCCCATCAGCAGCCAGCACCAGCGGCGAT
>JANORN010000212.1:0-4702 GCA_031415355.1 Novosphingobium sp.
GATCGTGCCGACGTAGTGCGGGTGCAGCCCGCGACACAGCATGGCCTTGGCGCGCTTGGTGATCCGCCCGGCCATCGCCACGGCTTCCCATGCGGCAGTCGAGCCATCGTACATCGAGGCATTCGCCACATCGACCCCGAACAGCCGCGCCACCTGCGTCTGGAATTCAAACAGCACTTGCAGCGTGCCTTGCGCGATTTCGGGCTGGTACGGCGTATAGGCCGTCAGGAACTCGCCGCGCTGAATCAAGTGATCGACCGAGGCTGGGATATGGTGGCGATAGGCCCCGGCCCCCAGGAAAAACGGCACCGATCCGGCGCTGACATTCTTCGCTGCGAGCGCAGCCATATGCCGCTCGACCGCCATTTCGCTGGCGTGGTTGGGCAAGCCCGCAATCGGCCCGGTCAGGCGGGCGGCGGCAGGCACATCAACGAACAGATCATCGACCGAGGCCGCACCAATTACGCCCAACATTGCGCTGCGGTCGGCGGGGGTCAGGGGTAGGTAGCGCATTCGATCACAGCCCCGCCACGTAAGCGTCGTAAGCTGGGCGGTCCATCAGACCGTCCAGCTGGTCCACATCACTAAGAGTCAGCCGGAACAGCCAGCCGCCGGTTTCGGGCTGGGTGTTGACCAGTTCCGGCTCACCTTCCAGCGCGCCGTTTGCTTCGGTGACTTCGCCCGAAACGGGGGCGTAAACGTCCGACGCCGCCTTGACGCTATCGACCACGCAGGGCGCGTCGCCCTTCTTCAGCACGGTGCCGGGGGCAGGCAGATCGACATAGGTGATGTCACCCAGCTGGCCTTGCGCATAGTCAGTGATCCCGACGGTCCCGGTAATCAGGTCGCTTGGGCCGGCAACGTCGATCCATTCGTGGTCTTGGGTATAGTAACGGGGCATGGTCAAGCTCCTCGATGGTAGCGATGGGGAACGAACGGCAACGGCGTGATCGCAGCGGTCAGCCGCTTGCCGCGCACGTCGATTTCAAGGGTGGAAGCGGGATCTATTCCGGCTTCGACCAGCGCCATGGCAATTGGGCGTTCCAGACTGGGCGAGAACCCGCCTGACGTCACGACGCCAACCTCGCGCCCGCCAGACAGCACTGCGGCACCCTCGCGCGCAGCCTGGCGGCCTTCAATCAGCAGCCCGATGCGCTGACGCGGCGCGCCGTTGGCGATATCGGCAAGGACGCGGCCGGAACCAAGGAACCCGCCTTCACTTCGGCGGAGCTTGTTGATGCCGAACAGCAATCCGGCTTCAATCGGGCTGGTTTCGGGCGACAGATCGTGGCCGTAGAGCGGCAGCCCCGCCTCCAGCCGCAGCGAATCGCGCGCGCCAAGGCCGATGGGCTTCACCTCGGGCTGGGCGCAGAGCAGGTCGGCCACCGCCTCCGCTGCCTCCGCCGCAATCGAAATCTCGAAGCCGTCTTCGCCGGTATAACCCGAGCGGCTGATCCACGCTTCGTGCCCGGCCAGCGTAAACCGCCCACCCTTCATGAAGGTCAGCGTGGACAGCGAGTATTCGCCTGTGACCACCCGCTCCAGCGCCGCGAAGGCTTCCGGGCCTTGCAGCGCGAGCAGCGCGTGCTCATCGAGGTGATTGATCGTCACTTCGTCGGGCAGATGTTCGCGCAGGTGCCCCAAATCTTCCCACTTGGTCGCGCCGTTGACCACGAGATAAAACCCGTCGTTCCAGCGGGTGACCATCAGATCGTCCAGCACGCCGCCGTCCTCATCCAGCAGCAGCGAATAGCGCGGCGCGAAGGGTTTCAGCGTCGCAAGGTCAATCGGCAGCACCGCTTCAAGCGCGGCTTCCACGCCATCTCCTGACAAGAACAGTTGGCCCATGTGCGACACATCAAACAGCCCGGCGTGGCTGCGGGTCCAGAGGTGCTCGGCGATGATGCCCCCATGTTCGGCAACGTACTGCACAGGCATCCAGTAGCCAGCGAATTCGACCATGCGGCCTCTGCGTGCGCGGTGCCAGGCGTCGAGCGGCAAAGTGCCGGTTTCAGGAGCGAGTTCGGGATCTTCAAGTTCAGAATTATCAGTCACAGGGCACGGCTCCGCGATGGCGCGGCCCATCAAGGACCGCAAATCAGGAGCCCCCTCTGTCACGGAAACCTGAGAGCTTTCCCCAAGTAAACTTGGGTTACCCCTTCGGCGGGCTGCGTCCCCACAATTGGGCACAACCTCTTTCCAGAGCATCACTGTTGATCCACGCGGTCCATTTGCCTGAGAGATTCCGGGGCGGTTGCTCCTTCGGCGCCTGATTCTTCGTCAAATCCTATGACGAATCACCAGAGCTCTCCCGCGCGATCAGCGACGGGGAGGCGATGGGGTTTGGGGCCGAGAGAGTCAACCGGATCCACCATCCTCTCCCCCTGGGAGAGGGGGACCGCGACGCGCAGCGGCGGGGTGGAGTGGCACAGGCGGGTACTCCTGTGCTCTCAAGCGAAAACTGGGCGGCACGCGCAGCGCCGCCGCAACTTGCGCAATGAGGTTTGGAGTAACGGCTTGTGCCCCTCCACCAGCTACGCTGGTTCCCCTCCCCTGAAGGGGAGGAAGGGCTGGTTCCCCTCCCCTGAAGGGGAGGAAGGGCTGGTTCCCCTCCCCTGAAGGGGTGGATGCTACGCCTTCCGCGCCGCTCTTAGAATCGCGTCGTGTTCAAACACGAAACGGCCGTTGGCCTTTTCACGGGTCAGGCCGACAATCGCCTGCGCCACTTGTTCGGCCTTGATCGAGCGGTATTTGCGGAATTGGCCATGCAGGCCAAGGTCGAGCACGGGGCTAGCCAGCATCCCCAGCCGCTCCGCCGGGCGGACTTCTTCACGCGGGCCGCGCAACAAGCCGGGGCGTAGCAGGTCAAGGCGCGGAATGCCGAGCTTGCCGAGCTGCTGCTCAACCTCGCCCTTGACCCGCAAATAAAAGCTCTTCGCACCCGCATCGGCCCCAACCGATGAGATCACAATCATTTGCCGGATGCCCGCAGCCTTGGCTGCTTTGCCGCAAGCCAGTACCAGATTCTGATCGACCGCGCGGAACGTCGCTTCGTCCTTACCCGCCTTGGCCCAAGTGGTGCCCAGTGCGCAGACCAGCACATCGGCATTGGCCGCCGCGATTGCATCGGGCCAGCCGGCCGGATCGGCCACCAGCAGTTCCATTCGCGCGCCGTTCGGCAATGCCGCCTCACGCCGGGCGATGCCGATGATCCGGAACAGATCGCTGCGGCCCACGCCATAGCGGATCAGGCTCATTCCGATGAGGCCGGTCGCGCCGACCAGAACAATGCGGATCGGTTTAGACATTGCTGAGTCCTTCGGGCGTCTTGCCATAGATTTTCGCATAGGCCGCAATGGCGTAACGATCAGTCATTCCGGCGATGAAATCAGCGATGTGGCGGCTGCGCGCGGGTTCTGCGGAGGGCAGCCGTTCGAACCAGACCGGTTCCATCAACGCGCCGTCCTGTGCAAAAGCCGCATAGAGCTGGGCCGTTACCGCACGCGCGCGCTGCGCTGTCTCGATTTGTTGCGGGTGATGATACAGCCGCTCGTACATGAACGCCTTGAGCTGGCGTTCTTGCGCGGCAAGATTGGCTGAGAAGGCCGCAGTGGCGCGGCCCGCCCTGCGCACTTCTGCGATGCAGGTCATCCTTTGCGCGCGCGCCGCCGTCTCACCCAGCACATCGTTGACCATCCAGCCGATCTGGCTGCGCACCAGCTCGCGCAAGCGGCGGTCCTGCGACGCGGTGGGGAACTTGCGTTCAATCGCTCGCCAGTGTTCCGCCACGAAATCAAGCGTCAGCAACTCGTCCAGCTGGAGGAACCCGGCGCGCAGGCCATCGTCAATATCGTGGTTGTCATAAGCAATATCATCGGCCAACGCGGCAACCTGCGCTTCCAGCGAGGGCCAGGTGGTCAGATCGAGCGGATAGGCGGCATCGAGCTCGGCCAAGGCCCAGCCGGGCTGGTGAATTGGTCCATTGTGCTTGGCCAGGCCTTCCAGCACTTCCCAGCTGAGGTTGAGGCCGTCGTGCTCGCAATAGGGGCTTTCCAGCCGCATCAATGTGCGCAGCGCCTGCGCGTTGTGATCGAAGCCGCCGTGCTGATGCAGCGCAGCATTGAGCGCGTCCTCCCCGGCATGGCCGAACGGTGGGTGGCCGATGTCGTGCGCCAAACACAGCGCCTCGGTCAGGTCCTCATCGAGCCCCAAGGCCCGTGCGATTACCCGCCCGATCTGCGCCACTTCCAGACTGTGAGTCAACCGCACCCGGTAGTGATCGCCATCGGGAGCGATGAACACCTGCGTCTTGTGGCGCAGACGGCGAAAGGCGATCGAATGGACGATCCGGTCACGGTCACGCTGAAACGCGGTGCGCGGGCCTCGTGCCAGCGACGCCTCAAGCGGAAATTCCCGGCCACGCGATTGGGCGGGATCAGAGGCAAAGGGGGCAAGCAATCATCCTCTCCCTTGGGAGAGGGGGACCATCCCGGACTTGATCCGGGATGGTGGAGTGGCACAGGCTGGTACTCCGAGGCTTGCAGAACCAGCGCTGGCCGGACCTGTCAGGAGTACTCGCGCGGGGCCCGCCCCCCCAGCGTGGGCCCCCACCCCGGGAGGGGAGGTGGTGAATCGCCCAGAATACAGTGGCATGGCGCGTGGGGGGGGGTGCGGGGGGGATGGTAGTAGGGGTGGACATTGG
>JANORN010000213.1:0-13900 GCA_031415355.1 Novosphingobium sp.
AGGTCATTTGCCGGATTGAAAGTCAGCGCGGAGCTTGGTGCGCCTTGGGCGAAGGATGGCGCGGCGGCTGTACCTACTGCGATTTGTCCCGGCAGCGTATCCACCAGTAGCACCGAATTGGAATCGACCGTTGAGGCGCCGCTGTTGGCGACGCTAAGGGTATAGCGCACGATTGCACCGGGGATGAGCTTAGGATTTGCCGCGCCATTGACCGGATCAGACACAGCGACTGAGGTCTTGCTGACGGCGAGCAGCGCATTGGTGGTCTTCTTGGTATTGGTGATGGTACAGCGAATTACGTCGCCTATCTGCGGCGTTACCGCGCCGCCGGGTGCGGTGGGCAGCACCGTGCTCGAACCGGTGCGGCTGTTGGTGCAGGCCATGGCGGCGGTATACTGCGCCAGGCTGGTGGCCCCTGCGCCGACTTCGGTGAGGTTATAGGCCGTGCCCGCGCTGACCTGAGTCATCGCGGTCGATCCGTTGGTCACGGTCGCGCCGGTGCCAGTCGTGGTGGTCGAGGCAACCACTGTCGCCGCCTGGTTGATCTGCATCACGAACTGATCGCTGGCGAATTGACGCCCACCGGCAGGAAGCGCTTTGGTCAGTTGCAGGTGCGGGAAGGGCGTGTTGGTGAACATGCATTGCACACTGTCGCCGAATTGCAGCGCCCCGAAGTTGTAGCTGGTCGTCAGGACATTGCTGGGCAAAGGTGTGCTTGAAACACTCGTGTTGGTGCAGGTCAGGCTGGAGCGGTATTGGGCAAGCGTGCTGGCACTGCCGCCGACCATCGCTTGCGAGAGTGTGATCGGCAGGGCCGAGCTGCTGGACAGCGCAGCGGCGGTGAATGGACCAATGGCGGCGCCGGTTGACGTGCCGGATGCCAGCGCCGTGCCGCTGGCAGTGGCCTTGATATCGAACTGGAACTGGTCGCTCGGTTGAATCCGGGTGTTGTTGATTTGCAGGTTGAGCCGGATCGACGCAAACCGGACCGCAAACATCGCTCCTTGCAGGCCGCCGCCGACCAGCGTCGTGGTGATCGTCGTGGGGGTAGTCGAGCCAAAGATATAGGCTCCGACTGTCCCGGCAACGCCGGTGGTCGTCACCGTGTTGGTCCCGACCCCGCTGATCGTCGGGTAGGTTGAGCCGCTGGTCGGGCCCACCTGGTCCAGCTCCACCCAGTTGCCGCCGTTGGTTTGGAATTGCAGCGATTCGCCCTGGTTGGAACTTTCCGCGTCAGCCGCCACGAACATGTAACTGGTGATTGCGGTGGATCCCGACGGCGGAGTGAGAACGATGTTGGTGATGGTCGCGGTGGTTGTTCCGGCAGCGGTTTGATAAAAGACCGGGCGCCCGGCGATGCCCAAAAACGCGGTGTTGCCCACCGCTGCTCCGGTCCATGAAGGCGAAGCGCGCGCGGCAACCGCAGCTCCGCTGACTTTCAGATTGAAGGTCATGACGGTCCCATCGGGCAGGGTATAGTTGAGATTCTGGCCGGAAGCGGAGCGGGCAGTGGTGTCATTATAGGTTGTCAGATCGAGCCAGCAGTAGGTTTGCCAGTTGGCCGGTCCAGTCGATCCCTGCGACGTTGCGCCATAGCAAACGGCGGCATGGGCCGGCGTCGTTGCCGCAAACAGCGCGGCAAACATCAGCAGGGCTCGCAGCAGCCAGAGTTTCAAGCCGTTCGTCATCAGGGTCGTATCCAAGGGAGCGCTGTTACGGGAAATCCCTGATGGTTTGGTTAACGTCTGGACATAAAGTTAGGGGCTGGCGCGGCGCGTTTGCGCAGCTTGCGCGTTAATTTGGCAGGCTGGTCCACAACTCGCTGACCGCGAATCCTTGCGCGGCGTTGTTGCCGCTCCCATATCCGCAGCCTGTCGGAACCCAGCCGTTCAGGCTCGTCCATTCACGCGGAACATTTTTGCCATGACTATGCTGCTGCCCCTGCTCCCCTTGCGCGATATCGTTGTGTTTCCGGGCATGGTGGTGCCGCTGTTCGTGGGGCGCGAGAAATCGGTCGCTGCGCTTGAATCGGCGATGTCTGGAAACAAAGATATCTTCTTGTTGGCACAGCTCGATCCCGGCTGTGATGACCCCGATGCTGACGATCTTTACGATGTCGGCGTGGTCGCAACCGTTCTGCAACTGCTTAAGTTGCCGGATGGGACGGTGCGGGTGCTGGTCGAAGGCAAATCGCGGGCCTCGCTGGTGACGTTAGGAGCCGACGGCGGGATGACTGTGGCACAAGTCGATGCGGTTGAATCGCTGGGCGCGGCCGGCAGTGACGTTGCGGCGATGATGCGCTCGGTGGTCGAACAGTTTGGCGAATATGCCAAGCTGAACAAGAAGCTGGCGCAGGACGCCGGCGATCAACTGGGCGAAATCGACGATGCTGCCGATCTGGCCGATGCCGTAGCCGGGCACATCAGCGCGAAAGTCAGCGACAAGCAGGCGCTGCTGTCCGAACTCGATCCACTCAAGCGGCTCGAAATGGCGTTCAGCTTCATGGAAGGCGAGCTGGGCGTGCTCCAGGTCGAACGCAAGATCCGCGGGCGGGTGAAGCGCCAGATGGAAAAGACCCAGCGCGAGTATTACCTCAACGAGCAAATGAAGGCGATCCAGTCCGAACTGGGCGGCGAAGGCGATGAGGCCAGCGAGATTCAGGAATTGCAGGCCAAGATCGACAAGCTCAAACTGTCCAAGGAGGCCCGCGCGAAAGCGACGACCGAGCTCAAAAAACTGAAGTCGATGCAGCCGATGAGCGCGGAGGCCACGGTGATCCGTAACTATCTCGACGTGTTGCTGGGCCTGCCTTGGGGCAAAAAATCGAAGCTGAAAAAAGACCTTCCGGCTGCGCAAGCGGTGCTGGACGATGATCATTATGCGCTAGACAAGGTCAAGGACCGGATCGTCGAGTATCTGGCGGTGCAGGCACGCACCAACAAGCTGAAGGGCCCAATCCTGTGCCTGGTCGGTCCCCCGGGTGTCGGCAAGACCTCGCTCGGCAAGTCGATTGCGCGGGCCACGGGGCGCGAATTCGTCCGGCAATCACTGGGTGGGGTGCGTGATGAAGCTGAAATCCGGGGGCATCGCCGCACCTATATCGGTTCGCTGCCGGGCAAGATCGTAACCAACCTGCGCAAAGCCGGGGCCAGCAATCCATTGTTCCTGCTGGATGAGATCGACAAGCTTGGTCAGGACTTCCGGGGCGATCCCGCGTCGGCCTTGCTCGAAGTGCTTGATCCCGAACAGAACGGCAAGTTCCAGGACCACTATCTGGAGGTCGATATCGACCTGTCGGACGTGATGTTCGTCTGCACCGCCAACAGTCTGAATCTGCCACAGGCCTTGCTCGACCGGATGGAGATCATCCGGCTGGAAGGTTATACCGAGGACGAGAAGGTCGAGATTGCCGAGCGTCACCTGATCGCCAAGCAGATCGAAGCGCATGGCCTGAAGGATGGCGAGTTTGCCTTGACCACCGAGGGCCTGCGCGACCTGATCCGGTTCTACACCCGCGAAGCCGGGGTGCGCACGCTTGAGCGCGAAATCGCGCGGCTGGCGCGTAAATCGCTGCGGCAAATCCTGGAAGGCAAGCTCGCCAGCGTCATCATCACGCCTGACAACCTGGGTGACTATGCTGGTGTGCGCAAGTTCCGCCACGGTATGGGTGAAGACGAGCACCAGGTCGGCGCGGTCACCGGCCTTGCCTGGACCGAAGTGGGCGGCGAACTGTTGACCATCGAAAGCGTGACGGTGCCAGGCAAAGGTGTGGTCAAGACCACTGGCAAGCTGGGCGAAGTGATGAATGAAAGCGTCCAGGCGGCCTTTAGCTTCGTGCGGGCGCGCTCGCCGGCTTATGGGATCAAGCCATCGCTGATTGCGCGAAAGGATATTCATATCCACTTGCCTGAAGGCGCGGTGCCCAAGGATGGTCCTTCAGCCGGCGTTGGGATGGTCACTTCGATCGTGTCGACCTTGTCTGGCGTGGCCGTGCGCAAGGACGTCGCGATGACTGGCGAAGTCACGCTGCGCGGACGCGTGCTGGCAATCGGCGGACTGAAGGAAAAATTGCTGGCCGCTTTGCGCGGGGGAATCACCACGGTGCTGATCCCGGAAGACAACCGCAAGGACCTGGTCGAAATTCCCGCGAACATCCTGGCCGGGCTGGAAATCATTCCGGTGAGTCATGTCGATGAGGTGCTGGAACGTGCGCTGGTTTCCGTGCTCGAACCGATCGAATGGACCGAAGCAGATGACCTTGCGAGCCAGCCGGGCGCTGCCGTTACGGCAACGGGAAGTGCGGTGCCGACGGCGCATTGATTCGTGCTGCATCGCAGCGAATCGGGACCGGTGCGGCGCGCTTAGTGTGCCTGGGTTTTGTTGCAAGGGGGAATTTGCAGGCTCAACTCGTCTAAATTGGCGGGTTTCGGTGGATAATCTGCGCTTTTTGAATGCTTTTGGCTTTGACAGCCCGTGCAAAAGTCGCTCAATTCCGCCCACCTTTCGTGGCGATTCAATGCGTGCGGAAAATAACCAATTAGGTAGGGGGTTCCCGAAATGAACAAGAATGACCTGATCAGCGCCGTTGCCGATTCAAGCGGCCTGTCCAAGAGTGATGCGACCAAGGCAGTCGAAGGCGTATTTGACGCGATCACCGGTGCGCTTAAGGGCGGCGATGAAGTCCGCTTGGTGGGCTTCGGCACGTTCTCGGTTGCCAAGCGCAAGGCTTCAACCGGACGCAATCCGCGCACTGGCGAACCGATGAGCATCAAAGCCTCGTCGCAGCCCAAGTTCAAGGCCGGCAAGGGTCTGAAGGACGCTGTCAACTAATCAGCTGCTGCAGCGCTCAACATGCGCTGCGAACTGGAAATCAGGCACCGCATCGGTTCACCAGAACCGGTGCGGTGTTTCGTTGTGAAGCGGGGTGGACTGCTGCGGGGTCTGTGCCTATATTGTGCATTGTGATGAACCGCTTGTTCCTTACCCTGCTGGCGTTGCTGACCGGTCTTGCCGCGCAGGTGTCCCCTGCGCAGGCGCGGATGAACAATGGCGGTGAGATCGAACTGGGTGCTTACGAGCAAGTCCGGTCAAGCAAGCCTGTGGCCAGTTCAACCATTGCAGCGGAAACCCCCACGATCCGGCAGGAACGGCGCGAGCGCGAGGCCCAGCGGCAGCGCTCGGTCATGCGGCCGCGGGTGTTCATCCCCGCAGTCCTATTCGGTGCTGACCGCGCGTACGAATAGCGCGCGCCGTTAATTCCAGCCTGCTGTGCAGACTGCGTCGGTCTGATTGCGACCAGACGCGCTGCGATCCATATCCTTTGAAATTCAGGACTTTTCCTATGTTCGGTGCCATCGCCAAGGCCATGTTCGGCTCGTCTAATGATCGTTACGTCAAATCGCTCGACAAAATTGTCCGTCAGATCAATGCGTTTGAGGTCGAACTGGAAACACTGAGCGATGCCGAGCTGGCCGCACAAACTCCCAAGTTCCGCCGGATGCTGGACGAAGGCATAGCGCTTGATGACCTGCTGCCCGAAGCTTTTGCCACGGTGCGTGAAGCGGGGAAGCGCGTATTGGGAATGCGGCATTTCGACGTGCAGATGATCGGCGGGATCGTGATGCACCGCGGCGAAATTGCCGAAATGCGGACCGGCGAAGGCAAAACGCTGGTGGCGACGCTGCCAACCTATCTCAATGCGATTGAAGGCAAGGGCGTTCACGTGGTGACGGTCAACGACTATCTGGCGCGCCGCGATGCTGAATGGATGGGGCAGATCTACACGTTTCTGGGGCTGACCGTGGGCGTGATCGTGCCGAACCTGCCCGAGCCAGAGCGCCGCGCGGCGTACGAATCCGACATCACTTATGCGACCAACAACGAACTCGGATTTGATTATCTGCGCGATAATATGAAGCATGAACGCTCGCAGATGGTCCACCGGCCGTTCAACTTCGGAATTGTAGACGAAGTTGATTCGATCCTGATCGACGAAGCCCGCACCCCGCTGATCATTTCTGGCCCGACCGACGATAAAAGCGAGCTGTACATCTCGGTCGATGCGATCGTGAAGCAGATCGTTCCCGATGACTATGATGCGGACGAAAAGACCAAGAACATCAGTCTGACCGAAGACGGGGTTGAGCGGGTCGAGCGGATGCTGGAGGACGCTGGGATGCTGGTCGGATCGAACCTCTACGACGTTGAAAACACGCAGGTCGTCCATCATCTGGATCAGAGCCTGAAGGCCAACGTGATGTTTAAGCGGGATATTGATTACATCATCAAGGACGACAAGATCGTCATCATCGATGAATTCACCGGGCGGATGATGGATGGACGGCGCTGGTCGAATGGTTTGCACCAGGCGGTCGAAGCCAAGGAAGGCGTCCAGATCGAACCCGAAAACCAGACTATGGCCTCGATCACATTCCAGAACTATTTCCGGATGTACCCGAAGCTGGGCGGGATGACCGGCACCGCCGCAACCGAAGCGCCTGAATTCTTTGACATCTACAAGATGAATGTCGTCACCATCCCGACCAACGTGCCAGTCTTGCGGGTGGATGAGGAGGACGTGTTCTACAAGTCGATTGAGGACAAGTTCCGCGGAATCGCTAAGACGATCAAGGAACACCAGGATCGCGGGCAGCCGGTGCTGGTTGGCACGGTCTCGATCGAAAAGTCGGAAATGCTGTCCGAATTCCTGCGCCAGGAAGGGGTCAAGCACAATGTGCTCAATGCCCGGTTCCATGAGATGGAGGCGCATATCGTCGCGCAGGCCGGGCGGCTTGGCGCGGTGACGATTGCAACCAACATGGCCGGCCGCGGAACCGACATCAAGCTGGGCGGCAATTGGGAATTCCGTGCCGATGACGAATTGAAGGACCTGCCCGAAGGTGCCGAGCGCGATGCTGTGTTAGCGCAGATCAAGGTCGAGATTGAAGCTGAGCGCCAACAGGTGCTCGCGGCAGGCGGGCTGTTCGTACTAGGCACCGAGCGGCACGAAAGCCGCCGGATCGACAACCAGTTGCGCGGGCGTTCCGGGCGGCAAGGCGATCCTGGACTGTCGCGGTTCTACCTGTGCCTTGATGACGATTTGCTGCGGATTTTCGGGCCCGATACGCTGTTTTCAAAGATGATGCGCTCAAACCTGGAAGATGGCGAGGCGCTGCCGCCGTCGAAATGGATGTCAAAGGCGATTGAAACTGCCCAGAAGAAGGTCGAAGCGCGCAATTACGATGTGCGCAAGCAAGTGGTCGAATACGATGACGTGATGAACGATCAGCGCAAGGTGATCTACGAGCAGCGCGCCGATATCATGGATGCCGACGCGATTGATGACGTGGTGATCGATATGCGCCACGATGCAATCAACACCCTGGTCGGCGATGCCTGCCCACCGGGATCCTATCCCGAGCAGTGGGACCTGGCGACGCTGACGACACGGGTGAGCGAAGTGCTGGGGATTGATGCTCCGATTGCCGAATGGGCGCAGCAGGACGGGCTTGAGCCGGATGTGATCGAGGAACGGCTGACTGAACTCGCCGACGCGCACATGCTGGCCAAGGTCGGTGAAGATTCAGGGATCTGGCGGCTGGTCGAAAAGCAAGTGTTGCTGGAACGGCTGGATCACTATTGGAAAGAGCATCTCGCCACGCTCGACGCTTTGCGCCAAGTGGTGTTCCTGCGCGCCTATGCGCAGAAGCAGCCGATTAACGAATACAAGCAAGAGGCGTTCGGGTTGTTTGAGCGGATGCTGGAGGCAATCCGAATGGATGTGACGCAGGTCTTGTCGAACAGTGAACTACGGATGCCTGATCCCAATGAGATGCAATTGCCCGATCTGCCTGAATTTCTGACCAGCCATTTCGATCCGTTCACCCTGGGCGGGGACGGTGCGGCAACGCCCGGCGCGCAGGCGATGATGGGGGCATTGGGGGCGGGGGTAGCGACAGCTGATCCTTATGCCGACATGGGCCTGTCTCGCAATGCGCCGTGCCCCTGCGGATCGGGCGAAAAGTACAAGCACTGCCACGGCGCAGCGGTCTGAACTGAGCGCCAGCGGCAATGGCGCTATGGCTTCCGCTGGGGTTCTTTGCCACCGCGCTGCTGTATGCCTCGGTTGGGTTAGGCGGCGGCTCAACCTATAGCGCGCTGCTGAGTTTGGCGGGCTTCGACTACCGGTTGCTGCCGATCCTTGCGCTGGTCTGCAATGTAGTGGTGGTCAGCGGCAGCACCTGGCGCTTTGCCCGGGCGAAAGAAATGCCTTGGCGCGGGGCCTTAACGGTGTCGCTGAGCGCCGCCCCGCTGGCGTTTCTGGGCGGACTGACTCCGATCCGGGAAGCCACCTTCATGCTGCTGCTGGGCGGCAGTCTGGTGTTCGCCGGACTGGCCCTGCTGCTGCCGTCCCGGTCGGCACAACCACAGGCACCCGCGCGGTTGGCGTGGCTGGCCCGCGTGATGCCGCTGGCGGCGGCACCGCTGGGTTATCTGGCCGGACTCGTGGGGATTGGCGGCGGGATTTTTCTCGCGCCCCTGCTGCACCTGACCCGCTGGAACAGCGCGCGCCGGATCGCCGCGACGGCCAGCCTATTTATTCTGATCAATTCGCTGGCGGGCCTGGCCGGGCAATTGCTGAAGAGCGGGCCCGGCCGATTTGGTGCGGCGCTGGCAGATGGCTTGCCGCTGCTGCTGGCGGTGGTGATCGGCGGGCAGATTGGTTCGCTGCTGGCGTTGCGGTTGCTGCCCGAACAGACAATTCGCTGGCTGACAGCCGCGCTGACGATCTGGGCTGGATCGCGACTGCTGCTGGGATAATTGGTCGGTCAGTCAAACTCTACCTGACACACCCTGCAATCGATTGTTGTATTGCACGAAGACCTGTGACATTGGCAAGGCAGAGCGCCGCAATGCGCGCCGGGGAGAGTCCAGATGGAAGCCAAACGCCCAACCTTGTCACTGCCCCGGATCATGGAGATGAATCTCGGGTTTCTGGGCTTGCAGTTCAGCTTTGGCTTGCAGCAGGGCAATATGGGCCCGATTTATTCCTACCTCGGCGCGAATGAGGCGCAGCTGCCGATCCTGGCACTGGCCGGGCCGATCACCGGGCTGGTGATTCAGCCGATTATCGGCGCGTTGAGTGATCGCACCACCAGCAAGTGGGGTCGCCGTACGCCGTATTTCCTGCTGGGCGCGATATTGTGCAGCCTCGGCTTGCTGGTCATGCCGCTGTCGTCCTCGATCTTGATGGCGGCATCGCTGCTGTGGATTCTGGACGCGGGCAACAACATCACCATGGAGCCCTACCGCGCCTACGTGTCAGACCGGCTCAATCCCGATCAGCGGCAGAGCGGGTTCCTGACCCAGAGCGCTTTTACCGGGCTCGCACAGATGCTCGCTTTTGCCACACCCGCATTACTGGTCGCGCTGGGGATGAATCAGGACTGGGTCGACGAGCACAACATTCCCTACACTGTCAAAATCGTGTTCTGGGTCGGCGCGGTGCTTTCGCTCAGCACCATCGTCTGGTCGATCATGCGGGTGCCCGAATTGCCGCTATCAGCGCCTGAACGTGCCGCCATTTCTGCCAAGCCCAAGGGCATCGGCGCGACCTTTGCGGAAATCGGGAACGCGATCAGCGAGATGCCGGTGGCGATGCGCAAATTGGGGCTGATGAGTCTGCTCCAGTGGTTCGGGATGTCCGGGTACTGGACCTATGCAGTCTATTCGATTGGCCGGACGGTTTACAACACGGCTGAACCCAATTCTTCAGCATTCCATACCGCCGTGTTGACCAATGGTCTGGTTGCGGCGTTCTACAATTTCGTGGCCTTTGTGGCAGCATTTCTGATGGTGCCGCTGGTGCGCCGGGTCGGGCCGGGGCCGCTGCACGCCGCGTGTCTGGCTGCTGGGGGGCTGGGGATGCTGGCCTTGCCACATGTTACCAACTCTGCACTGCTGTATTTGCCAGCAGTCGGCGTTGGGCTTGCGTGGGGCAGCATTATGGGCAACCCATATGCCATCCTGACCAACTCGATCCCACCCGCACGGACCGGGGTCTACATGGGGATCTTCAACATGATGATCGTGATCCCGATGCTGATCTTCGCAATTGTTATGAGCTCGCTCAACCTGGGCTTCGTCAAGCTTGGCTTTGGGGTCTATGAGAACCTGCTGGGCAATGATCCGCGCAACATGCTGTCGGTCTGCGGGGTCTGCCTGATCCTGGCCGCGTTGTCGGTGCTGTGGGTCAAGGAAGGCCGCGCCAGCGCGACGGCCCCGGCGCTTGCGGTTGGCTGATCTGATGTCGGTTACGTTAGCCTGTCTCCACAGCGCCGAGGCCAGCCTCGTGTTGGAATGCCGCGACGGCGCGTCGCCGCTGTGGCGGCACCTTGGCGCGCGGGTTGAACCGGCCGGGCTGGGAACGCTGCTTGACGAGCGCGTTGCGGCATCATTTTCGCTGGATCAGGATGTGCCGTTTGCGACGAATCCGCCCGCAGGCCGGGGGTGGTTTGGGCCGGCGGCGGTGCAGTTCCGGCAGGGCGGCAAAGCGGTATTGTCTGACTTTGCGCAGACAGATCTCACCCACGCGACCGACCGGCTCAGAATCTCTGCGCAGGATATGGTCAATGGGGTCGTGCTGGAACAGACGATCACCGCGCAGCCGGGCGGGACTTTCGAGTTTGGGGCAACCTTACACAACACCGGGACCGAGCCGCTTCAGCTTGACTGGCTGGCTTCGGCACTAATCCCGCTCAGCCAACAATCAGACCGGATCGTGTCGTGGCGCGGGCGGCACAATGCCGAGCTGGCCGAAGTGACCGAACCGATGCCGCAGCACGGCTGGCTGCGCGAAGGACGCCGCGGGATCAGCGGCCATGGCGGGCCACCGGGACTGGTCGTGCTGAGCGAGAGTGCGACCCGCCATGCCGGGTTGGTGCAGGCGCTGCAACTCGCCTGGTCGGGTGACAGCCGCCTAGCGGTTGAACGCGACGATGAAGGGTTCTGGGTGCTGAGCGCGGGGGCTGCGCTGCAAGCGGGCGGGATCGTGGTAGCACCGGGTGCCAGCTTTACCGCGCCCGCTGCGATCCTGGCTATATCGAGCCAAGGCCGCAACGGCGCGATGGCACAGCAGCACGCCGCCGTGCGCGCGCTCGTCAGTTGGCCCACAGGCGTGATGACTCCGCGCAAGGTTCATCTCAATTCGTGGGAAGCCTGCTACTTCGATCACGACGCCGCGCGGATTGGCGCGCTGGCGGAGGCCGCCGCCGCCATTGGGGCCGAACGGTTCGTGCTCGACGATGGCTGGTTCAAGGGCCGCAACGATGACCGGGCCGGGCTGGGCGACTGGACCTGCGATCCGGCCAAGTATCCCCACGGCTTGAAGCCGCTGGCGGACAAAGTTCGCGCGCTGGGCATGGAATTCGGGCTGTGGGTGGAACCGGAAATGGTCAATCCGGACAGCGATTTGTACCGGGCGCATCCAGACTGGGCGTTGACCCCGGCGCAAGGAGCCGCACCAACCGCACGCAATCAGCTGGTGCTGAATCTGGCGCGCGGCGATGTGCGCGACTATCTGTTCGGCGCGCTCGATGCGCTGCTGCGCGATGTATCGATCAGCTACCTGAAGTGGGACCACAACCGCGATCTCGCGCCCGCCGGGGGCTGGGCACAGGTGCAGGGGACTTACGATCTGCTCGCGCGGTTGCGCGCGGCGCATCCGGGGGTTGAAATTGAAAGCTGCGCGGGCGGGGGCGGGCGCTCGGATACCGGGATGGCTGCCTTCACGCACCGGTTCTGGGCGAGTGACAACATCGACGCGGTCAGCCGCGTGCCGATTCAGCGCGGCTTTCTCAGTTTCCTGCCGCCCGAAATGATGGGCTGCCATGTCGGCGCGAGTCCGGCCCATGCCACCGGCCGCAGCCAGAGCTTGGCCTTCCGCGCTGCGGTGGCGATGCAGGGTCACTTCGGGGTAGAGCTTGATCCCGCCGCGCTTCCGGATGCTGAGCGGGCCGAACTGGCGGACTGGATCGCGTTCTATAAGCACTGGCGGCATGTGCTGCACGGCGGCTGGCTGCACCAGGGCGAGGGCGCGGACGGCGTGACATGGCAGGCGCAGGGGAACGGCGCGGAGTTTCTGCTGTTCGTGATCCGCTGTGATCCGGCGCAGGACCGCCGCCCGCAGCCGCTGACCTTGCCGTTCCTCGCCTCGGCAAAGCATTGCGACTTGCGCTTGCTGCGGATTGCGCGCGGGGCAGGCGGCCATGCCGCGCACCTTTCGGCGATGCACCGCGCAATGCAGGACCGGCCCACACGGTTGTCTGGATCATGGCTGGCGCAGGCTGGCCTGCCACTGCCGCCGCTCAAGGCAGAATCGGTCGCCATTTTCCACGGGCGGATTGCCGCATGACCCGCACAGACCTTCCGCACCGCCGCCGCAACCTGCTAACCGGGGACTGGGTGCTGGTCTCGCCGCACCGCGACAAGCGCCCTTGGCAAGGGCAGGTCGATCCGGTGAGTATGCCGCAACTGGTGTCGCACGATCCGGACTGCCACCTCTGCCCCGGCAATGCCCGTGTAACGGGGGAGCGCAACCCCGACTATTCCGGCCCGTTCGTGTTCCAGAATGACTTCGCGGCCTTGCTGGATGAGACCGTGACCGAACCGCCAGCCTGGCCGTTCGAGGAGGCACCAGCGCGCGGCGAGGCGCGGGTGCTCTGTTATGGCCCCGACCACAGCCAGACGCTGGCGACGATGGATGATGCGCAGCGCCGCCTGGTGATCGACTGCTGGTGCCAGCAATCGGCGGAGCTGGGAGCGAAGTGGGCTCACGTCCAACTGTTTGAGAATAAGGGCGCGATGATGGGCGCGTCCTCGCCGCATCCGCATGGGCAGGTCTGGGCGAGCGACTTCGTGCCCGATGCCGTGGCGAAGGAAGACCGCAGCCAGCGTGACTGGCTGGACCAGACCGGAACGTGCCTGCTCGATGCGGTGGCTGAAGCCGAATTGGCTGGTGGGCAGCGGCTGGTGGCGCAGAATGACCACTGGCTGGCCGTGGTCCCGCACTGGGCCGCGTGGCCGTTTGAAACGCTAATTATTGCGCGCCAGCCGGTGGCCCGGCTTGAACAGCTCGATGACGCTGGCCGCGCTGCTTTGGCAGCACTGCTGGGCAAAGTGCTGGCCGCCTATGACAGCCTGTTCGCTGCGCCGTTCCCCTATTCGATGGGCTGGCACGGCGCGCCGCATGGGTTGGGTGATGATACCAAGCACTGGCGGCTTCACGCCCATTTCTATCCGCCGCTGCTGCGCTCCGCTGCTATCCGCAAGCACATGGTCGGGTTTGAACTGCTGGCCGAGACGCAGCGCGATCTAACCCCGGAAACCGCCGCCACACGGTTGCGGGCAACGGGGGGCAAGACATGAGCCTGACCAGCCGCGCGGCGCAGGGCTTTGCAGCGCACTTTGGCCGCGCGGCGGACGGCGTCTGCTTTGCACCCGGCCGGGTCAATCTGATCGGCGATCATGTCGATTACAACGATGGACTGGTGCTGCCGATGCCGATTGCAGCCGGAACTGCGGTTGCCTGGGCTGCGAGCGACGCGCCGGGGATCGAAGCCGTGGCGCTGGATTTCGGCAATGAACATGAAACCTTCCTGCTTGCCGAAAATCCCGTTCAGCACCTCACCGATTGGCGCGGATACCTGCGCGGGATGACTGCGGGGATGGCGGCGCAAGGTTTGCCGGTGGCAGGAGCCAAACTCGCGATTGCCGGTAATCTGCCGCGCGGTGCCGGGCTGTCCTCGTCGGCCTCGCTGTGTATCGCGATTGGCCGCGCGCTGAGTTCAGCAGCATCAGCGGCAAACCCCGATCCCACCAAACTGGCTTTGGCCGCGCAGCG
>JANORN010000214.1:0-77220 GCA_031415355.1 Novosphingobium sp.
GGGAGGGGCACAGGCGGGTACTCCCAAGCTGGCGGAGTACGCTGGTGCGGCGCGGGTGGGAGTACCGGTGGGTGCCCCTCCCCCACTGCATGGGTCCCCTCCCCCGAGGGGGAGGAAGGTTGCCGCCGATACCACAAACCGGTTCCGTAACCCTGTGAAGTGTGTCAACTTCCGCGTCATGTTCCGCTGCGCGCTCGCCCTCCTCACCCTGCTGCTGGCCGCTCCGGCCCAAGCCACCTCGGTCGGGCGCTTGCCGCCGCATGAGCCGGTGCTGGCGTGCATGGCGCTGGACGAACTCGTGACCGGGATCGGCAAGGGCGTGCTGCCACAGGGCGGGCTGGCTGGTGATGTCTCGCTCTACGATGATCGCGTGGGCCGGGCGCTATCCGCCGAGCAGAAAGCGGCGTTTGTTGCGGCGCTGCGCGAAGGCAATGGCAAGCCCGACCGCACGCCGGTGCAGCTGGGGCAGGTTAGACAACTCGACACCGACGGAACCACCGCAGTCTATCTGGTCGAGCTGGTCCGCGATGCCTGGCAGCTGGTCAGCTATGAACGGGATGCGATGCTGATGCCGCAAGAAGTGCCCGATCCGCATTGGGCGGCGATCGCCAGCTATTGGCTCGTGACGTTTCGCAGCAGCAGCCTGCAATCCTTTCGCGCAGCGCCCGAGTTATGGCCGCTGCGGGCGCGGGCCAATGCGCAAGGGCCGGGCTGCCTGCGTATCGCCCCCGAACGGCCCAGCCCCTAAGCGCGCTTGCACTGGCGCACAATCGCGCGCAGGTCTGGACAGACCGAGGCACGAAGGAACCCCCGCCGATGCAATATGCCGTCTGGATCGCGATTGCGGTCGTCTTCATTGCGCTGGCCCCCAGCATGATCAAAGCCGCCAAGGATCAGGGCAAGGGCAGCGGCGATGCTGACGGCGATGCCCCAAGCGGGGACGGCGGGGACGGTGGCGGGGGCGGTGGTGGCGACTGAGCCAGTGATCTGCTTAAGGCGCCGGTAACCGTGATCAGCAACCACGCCGGGTGAGAGAATGGCAAGTCAGGGCAGGGCATTGCGCCGATGATGACCTTGCTTCCGCAAACTCGGCGCTGCACCTGGGCGCTGGCGCTCACACTGCCGGTACTGGCGTTTGCATTGTTAATGCAGGCTCCGCGCGGTGCGGGCCCGGTTTGCGCCGTAGTGCCGGAAGACGCGGCGCAGCCAACGCTCGGTTTGCTCGAAGGCCCGCCGCCGCCGCGCCCAGCTTGCATCCGGGTTGAGCTTTCCCCCGCGCGCTAGGGCCTGACGCCGTTAGATTGCGGGCTATTGCACCGGCAACCCGAACAGCAGCGCCCGGGCATATTTCACCGGGGGTGAGCCGAAGCTGAGCACGCTGTCGTGATAGCGGCGCAGGGTGAACTCCTTGCCCCAGCGCTGCTCCGCTTCCAGCCGCAGGCGGCGGTGTTCCTCGTAGCCGGTGAAATAGCTGAGCAGTTGCACGGATGAGAGGTTGGCACGGGTCCATTTGCCCGCCGCCTCGCGCTCCTGCTGGAACGCGCCTTGCATCATCAGCTCCATCGCCTGATCGCGGGTCATGCCTTCGGTCTGGATGCCGATGTCGAGCAGCGTATTGGTCACTGACCGCAGCCGCATCTTCAGCACGGTCAGCTTGAACAGCGGATCGTGGTTCAGATAGCCTTCGTCCTTCATCAACCCTTCGGCATAGACCGCCCAGCCTTCCACAAACGGACCCGACCACAGCATCGCACGCAACGTGCTTGGCGCGCGGTTGGAGTGATCGAGTTGCAGGTAGTGCCCCGGCATCGCTTCATGAATGCCCAGATCGTGGATCATGTAATCGTTGTATTCGGACAGGAAACTGGTCGCCTGCGCGTCGCTCCAGTCAGCGGGAATCGGCGAGACCGCGTAGAAATTCTGCAAGTGTTTTTCGAGCGGTCCGGGCGGATCGTTGTAGGCCACCGCGTTGCCTTGCTGGAACTTGGGCATGGTGATCACTTGCACCGGACCATCGGGCATCCGAATGAAGCCCTTCATTCGCACGAAAGCCGTCGCCTCGGCCAGCGTTTCGCGGGCGCGCTGTTCCAGCCCATCGCGCGGCGGGCGCTTGGCGTAGCTGAGGTGGAGCGCCTCCTCGATGACCTTTTGCTCGATATGAGCGGAAGGCTTGACCGGACAGGCCAAGTTGAACCCCTGATTCGGCAAGTAGGCGCAAGCGATTTTGTACATCTCCGCCCGCGCCGCAGCCTTGGCCGTGAGCGCAGCGGCCTTTAATTCAGGCCGGGTCAGATCGCTCATCAGCGCGAACTTCATTTTCTGGTCGTAACGCTTGGCCCCCAGCCGGAACGCGCCCTTGGCCTGCGGGACCAGCGTTTTATCCAGCCAAGTCTGGTGTTCCCCAACCGCAACTTTGAGCGCCTGGAAGGCCGCTTCAAACCTCGTACGCTCGGCGGGCGCGAGCGCGTCTTTGTGCGGCGCGAGCATCTCCTCGGCGATCTGGAGGATCCCGGCGTTCTGCTTGGCCACGGTTTCGGCAAACACGCGCGGCACCCGCGCCGGGACCAGCTGGCGGCGGCTTTCGGCCAAGAACCCCGGCAAAGCCTCCATCCGCGCGGTCGCCGATTGCAGCCGGACAGCCCACGGCGCGAAATCCCGCGCGGCCAGGCTGTAGAGCGAACCGGCGGCAATATCGTTGTAAAGCTGCGGGTTCCACGCCCAGTCCTGCATAACATCATTGGTCCAGATCCGGTAAGCCAACTCGTTCTTGAGCATGGCGTGATCGACCTGATTGGCGGGGGTCAGCTTGGCGGGATCAATCCCGGCCAGTTCCTGCTGCAGCCCGCGCCACACCGCCATCCGCTCGGCCCGGCCGGCAGGGGTGATGGTGGGCAACTTGTCATCGTATTTGTGCTCGCCCAGCACGGTTGCCTCAACCGGCGAGAGCAGCGTCGCGAACTTGATGAAGCGGTTGCCCGCATTGGTTAGTTGCTGATCCCAGGTATGGCGTGAGATCGGATGGATGGCGGCCGCCGCAGCAGGCTTTGTGGGTTGCGGCGGAGCGGCACCAAGGAGTGCAACAGTGGCGAGCAGTAAGGCAATGGGTTTGGTCATGGCCCGCATGTTAGCGCGCGTTCATGCACCCGTCGATAGTGGGGGCGTCGATGGCGATGGCGTCGATGGCTTCTCCGATCCGCGCGCCAGCACCAGCCCCATCCCGACCATTACCATCCCCAGCCCATCAAGCAGACCAAGCGCCTCACCGAACACCAGCCAGCCGACCACCACCGAAACCACCGGCTGTGTCAGCAGCGCCAGCCCGATCACCAGCGTGGAAAAGTGCTTGAGCGCATAGACCAGCAAGCCCTGCCCCACCACTTGACTGCCCAGCGCCAGCAACACCAGCGGCCCCCAGTTCTGCGGCCAGACCGGTTCACCCAGCAGCAGCGCAATGCCCAGCATGATCGGCGCTCCCGCCAGACTGGACCAGGCGAGCAGGGTCCAGCTGCCCAGGTTGGCGCGCGCGCTTTGCAGCAGCAGGATATAAAACGCGTAGAGGAAGCCCGCGAGCAGGCAGAACAGGTCCCCCGTCAGCGCCTGATCATCGATTTCCAGACTGCGACCCAGCAGAATTGCCGAACCGCCAAGCGCCGCAGTCAGCGCAAGCGCCTCGGGCCGGTTGGGCCAGCGCTGCATCGCAATCACCCCCCAGGCCATCAGGATCAGGCTGCCCGAATTGCCGAACAAAGTGGCATTGCCCAGCCGGGTCATACCAATACCGACATGCCAGCTGGCAATGTCGAGCGCGAAAAATACGCCGGCGCCGCCCATGATCAGCCAGGTTCGCAGGCTAAATCCCGTCAGCGGCTGGCGATTTGCGCGCGCCAGCAACAGCAGCAGCGGAACCGCCAGAATCAACCGCCAGAACCCCGCCGCGACTGGCCCCGAATCCGCCAGACGCACCGGCCATGTGCCCACCGCCAGCGCAACATTGCCGCCAACCAGTGCGGCGAAATGCAGCGCGCCCCAATCGCGGCGCGGTATTGCTGTGGTCCCCGTTGCAATCGTCATGCCCATGCCTTAGCCGGGCGGTTAAATTGCACAAACGCAAATTCGGGAGTTCCCATGCACGACGCTTTGTTCCAGCCGCTCAAACTTGGCGCAATTCTAACCGCCAACCGCATCCAGATGGCCCCACTGACTCGCGGCCGCGCCGATGCCGGGTCCGTGCCGAGCGAGATCATGGTGGAGTATTACCGCCAGCGTGCCGGGTCCGGACTGATCATTTCCGAAGCGACCGGGATCAGCGTGGAAGGGCTCGGCTGGCCAGCTGCACCGGGCGTCTGGAACGCAGCGCAGACCGAAGCGTGGAAGCCTGTGACCGAGGCCGTGCACCGCGAAGGCGGCAAGATCGTGCTGCAACTTTGGCATATGGGCCGGATCGTTCATCCTGATTTTCTGGATGGCCAGCCGCCGGTCTCGGCCTCGGCCACCATCGCGCCGGGCCATGCGCACACGCCGACGGGGCGCAAGGATTACGAGCAGGCGCGCGCCGCCACGCTGGACGATATCGCCCGGATCATTGACGATTATGGCACCGCCGCCGCCAATGCCAAAGCTGCCGGGTTTGACGGGGTGCAGCTCCACGGCGCAAACGGCTATCTGATCGACCAGTTTTTGCGGAATGGCACCAACCTGCGCGATGATGCCTTCGGCGGCAGCGCGCAGAACCGCACCCGGATGCTGCGCGACGTGCTGACCCGCCTGATCGAAATTTGGGGTAATGACCGGGTCGGCGTGCGCCTGTCCCCCAATGGTGACAGCCAGGGCTGCGATGACAGCGATCCGGCCAGCATCTTTGGCGCGGCGGCGCAGGTCTGCCAGGATCTGGGGCTGGCCTTTGTCGAACTGCGCCAGCCCGGCCCGAACGGCACCTTCGGCCAGACCGAGGTGCCGCAACAAGACGCGCTGATCCGCTCGATCTATCAGGGCCCGCTGGTGCTCAACAGCGACTACACCGCCGCCGAAGCCGCTGCGGACGTGGCGTCGGGCCGCTGCGATGCGGTCAGTTTTGGCCGTCCCTATATCTCTAACCCTGATCTGGCCGGGCGGATCAAGACGGGCACGGACTTCGCGCCCAATCTTAACGTTCCGAAAAGCTGGTATATGCCAGGGCCGGAGGGCTATATTGACTATCCGGCGCTTGAGACGGTTTGAAGGAACCTGCGATGACCTTGCGATCCTGGCTGTTCGTCCCCGGTGACAGCGAAAAGAAGCTGGGCAAGGCCGCCGATGTGGGGGCCGACGCGCTGATCCTCGATCTGGAGGATTCGGTCGTCATCCCCAGTAAGCCGCGCGCGCGCGAACTGACGACCGCCTGGCTGAAGGCCCATCGCGCTGGCGGCGCAGGCCCGGCGCGCTGGGTGCGGATCAATGCGCTGGACAGCCGGATGTGGCGCGACGATCTGGTCGCGGTGATGGCCGGTGCGCCCGACGGGATCATGCTGCCCAAAGCATCGGGCCCGGAAGCCGTGCAGCAGATTGCGGCAGAACTTTATGAGCTGGAACAGCGCAACGGCATTACCACCGGCACCACCCGGATCCTGCCACTGGTGAGCGAAACCGCCGCGGCGGCGCTGACTATTCCAGCCTATGTCACCGCCTCACTGCCGCGACTGGCCGGGCTGACCTGGGGCGCGGAGGACCTCTCTGCTGCGCTGGGGGCCAGCCGCAAACGCCACGCGGATGGGCGCTGGACCGATGCCTTCCGCTACGCCCGCACGCAGACCTTGCTGACGGCGCACGCGCGCGGGGTGATTGCAGTGGAGACGCTGCACGCCGATTTCGCCGATGAAGCCGGGTTGAAACTGGCCGCCGAAGCAGCGCGGGCTGATGGTTTTGCCGGGATGCTGGCGATCCATCCGGCGCAAGTCGCGGTGATCAATGCCGCCTTTACCCCCAGCGAGGCCGAACTGGCCGAAGCTCGCGCAATCGTTGCGGCCTTTGCCGAGCAGCCGGGGGCCGGGGCCTTGCAAATCGACCGGCGGATGATTGACCGCCCGCACCTGAAACTGGCGCAGCGGCTGCTGGGGATTGCGGACGGGGGCTAGTCGTCGCTGGCTGCTTCGGCAGCCGGTTCGGGTGCAGCTGCCGGGGTCGGCTGCGCCGCAGCGGCAGGACTTGCGGCAGCAGTTCGCGCGCCGCGCGGTTCGGGCGCCTCCGGCGCATCGCTGGTGACCACCTTGGGGGCCAGCGGCGCCTGCGAGCGGACGGTATCGAGCGGCAGCATCGCATCGCTGGCTGAACCCGGCAGAATTTCGCCCTCAGCCGTTGCCGCTGCCGTTTTTTGCGGGGCTTGGTCGCAAGCCGCCAGACCGAGCGCCGCCAGACAGACCAGATATCGCAGTTTCATCAGGTTCCCTCCACCGGGCAAGGCCGTTCCAGCGCGGCGAGAAAGTGATCCCGGCGCGCCAGCAAGGCGGCGTCCCAGGCGGCGCTATCCACGCTGCGGCCCAGCTGCGCAAGACTGGTGACGCCGAATTCGGCGATCCCGCAGGGCACGATCCCGTCAAAATGAGTCAGATCGGGATCCAGATTAACCGAAAAGCCGTGCATCGTCACCCAGCGGCGGATGCGCACGCCGATTGCGCCAATCTTGGCCTCGCGCCCGTCTGGCCCGGTGGTCCAGATGCCGATCCGCCCCGGCGCGCGCCAGCTGTCCACCCCCAGATCGGCCAGCGTGCCGATCACCCAGCCTTCCAGCGCATGGACAAACCCGCGCACATCGCGCGCGCGCCGCTTCAGATCGAGCAAGACATAGCCCACCCGCTGTCCCGGCCCGTGATAGGTATGCCGCCCGCCGCGTCCGGCCTCGACCACATCAAACCGGGGGTCGAGCACTTCGCTGCGGTCCGCGCTGGTCCCGGCGGTATAGACCGGCGGATGTTCCAGCAGCCAGATCAACTCGGACGCGGTGCCAGCGGCAATTGCAGCGTTGCGCACGGTCATCGTGGACAGCGCATCGCGATAGGGCACCAGCCCGTCGCTGACCTGCCATTCGATCAATTCCGCTGGTGTTTGCTGCATCATCCGTTGCGTGGCGGCAATTGCTGTGGTTATCAAGCGGGCAGATGCAGGGAGGCGAACATGCGGTTTGATAGCAACAAGGCGTGGCAGGATGCGGTGCAGGCGGTTTCCGCCAACAAGGACGTGCTGTGGGCACTGGCCGGGGTGTTCTATGTCCTGCCCAGTTTCGCTTTTGCGGTCGCGTTCCCGCAGCCGGACCCGACTGCCGGCGCAAGCCCCGAACAATTGCTGGCCCAGCTTGGCACCTACTATACCACTGCTGCGCCGTTCATGCTGGTAACGGTGGTGCTGCAACTGTTGGGCACGCTGTCGATCCTGACCATGATGACTGACAGCCGCCGCCCGACCGTCAGCGAAGCGATCCGGATCGGCGCGGCCAGCGTGCTGCCGGTGCTCGCCGCGCAATTGGTGATCGGTCTTGGGTTAGGCCTGGTTGCGGTGGTTTTGCTGGGCCTGGCCGGGATCACCGGATCAACGGCACTGGTTGTGGTGATGACGGTGATGCTGTTGGTGGTATTTCTGTACCTTTCGCTCCGGACGATCCTGGTTTCGCCAGTCGTTGCGGTTGATGGCCTGCGCAACCCGATCGCGGCGCTGCGCCGTTCGTGGGATCTGACCCGCGACAATGTTGGCGCGCTGGCACTGTTCTTGGTGCTGCTGATGATTGCGGTTGGCGTGGTGTTTGGCATCATCATGCTGGTGATTGGCATGATCCTGGCGGTGCTGACCGGACCAGACACGGCCAAGCTGATTGCCGCGTTGATCTCCAGCTTTCTGGTGGCGGGGATGACGGTGGTGTTCGTGGGCGTGATCGCCGCGGTGCACCGGCAATTGGCGGGACCGACCGCTTCGACGGCCAGCACGTTTGACTGACCCAGCGAACAGCGCCCATTCAGGCTATTCCTTCCAGCCCCAGAACAGCTTGCACGGCAGCACATTGAGTGGTTCGTATCCCGCATCGATGTGGGTGAAGTGCTTCGCCATGAAGTCGCGCGCCTTGGCGGAAAACTGATAGACCCGACAGGCCCCGCCCGGGCGCAGCACGCGGTGGGTGGCGGCGGCAATCGCCGGGCCGATCCCGTCGGGTAGAGTGGAAAACGGCAAGCCGGACAGGACATAGTCGGCATGGTCAAACCCGTGCGCGCGGACGATTGCCTCCACGTCTGCGGCTGATCCCAGCACCGGGATAAACCGGCTGTCGGCAATCGTCGCTTTCAGATAGTCGATAAACAGCGGGTTGGTATCGATCACGATCAGCTTGCCATCGCGCGGCAGCCGTTCCAGCACCGGGCGGGAGAACGTACCGACGCCGGGTCCAAATTCAACGAACAACTGGCATTCGTCCCACTTCACCGGCCCCAGCATCTTGGCGATGGTAAACCGCGACGACGGAATGATCGATCCCACCATCACCGGATGTTCGATAAAGCCTTGCAGGAAGACACCCCACGGACCCAGCGCGCGCATGATCCGGCGTTTCAAGCGCTGCGGCAGGGGCTCATGTACAAGCTCGGAACTCGGCATGCGGGGAAATAACCTCACGTGTGGCTACGCACTGATACGCAGGATCAGGCGTTTGCAAATTTGCCCGCCCATTGCAAGGCAAGAGCGACAGGCTTAGCGACAGGATGATGTCGATTCCCCCTCCCGCGCCAACTGCACAGCTTCAAGCCGCCACCGTTACCCTGCCGCCCGGGCGGGTCGCCCTGCTGTTTGTGGTGATGCTGGTGACGGCGGCTGGCAATACCGCGATGCAATCGGTGATGCCGTCAATCGGCACGGCTTTGCAGGTGCAGGATGTCTGGATCAGCCTGGCCTATACTTGGTCCGCTTTGCTTTGGATGATCTGCGCGCCGATGTGGGCGCGCAGATCGGACCAGCGCGGGCGCAAGGCCATGATGGCGGTTGGGCTGCTGGGCTTCATCGCCAGCTTCACGCTGTGCGGGATCACCTTGTGGCTCGGGCTGAACGGCTGGCTGGGCGCGACCGCGACGCTGCTGGTCTTCGCGCTATGCCGCTCGCTCTACGGCGGATTCGGCTCTGCTGCGCCGCCAGCGGTCCAGGCCTATGTCGCCAGCCGCACTTCGCGCGCGGAGCGGACCCAGTCGTTGTCGCTGCTGTCATCGAGCTTTGGTTTGGGCACGGTACTGGGCCCCGCGCTTGCTCCATTGCTGATCGTGCCCGGGCTGGGTCTGGTCGGCCCGTTTGTGGTCTTCGCGCTGATCGCGGTGGTGGTGCTGGTCACGCTGCGCTGGCGCTTGCCCGATGATACGCCCGCCTTTGCCGCGCGCGGCGATGTGATCGCCGCACCGTTCAGCGCCAGCTCGGATTCGCGGGTGCGCGGCAGCGATGAGGAGGAGAGCCGCGAACGTGTGACAGTTGAAAAGCTGCGCTGGACCGATCCGCGCCTGCGCCCGTGGCTGGTCGCTGGGGTTGTCGGCGGCCATGCTCAGGCGGCAGTGATCGGGATCGTCGGCTTTCTGGTGCTTGACCGGCTTGGGCTACGCGCCAATCCGCTCGCCGGCGCCGGACCGACCGGGACGGTGTTGATGGCGGGGGCCTGCGCATCGTTGCTGGCGCAATGGGGGATCATTCCGCGCTGGCATCTGGGGCCGCGTGCGTGTTGCTTGGCCGGGATGGTGCTCGCTGCACTGGGAGTAGCTTTGCTCGCTGTTGCGCAGAACCTGCATGCGATAGCGATGGGCGTGGCGCTGTCTTCGCTCGGTTTCGGGCTGTTTCGTCCCGGCTTTACCGCCGGTGCTTCGCTGGCGGTGACGCGCGCCGAACAGGGCCAGTCGGCCGGGATCGTCGCCTCGGTCAACGGCTCGGCCTATATCTTGGCCCCCGCCGTCGGGGTCTGGCTCTATGGCCATTCGGACTGGCTGGGCTTCATCGCAATCGAAGCACTGTGCCTGTGGGTGTTCGTGCTGGCGCTGCGCGGGATGGCACGCGATGAGGATCTAACCGGGGTGCGTTAGAGCAACCAGTGATAAATCTGAACTAGACCCGCTCATGCTGAGCTTGTCGAAGCACCCGCCTGTTACGGCACGGTAGCGTTTGCGCGATGGTCCTTCGACAGGCTCAGGATGAGCGGGAATTTAGCGAAGTGATTCAGAGTTTGTGGTTCATGGGTTAGCCGCCGTGGACGTCACAGAATCTCGCGCACTGTGTCTTGCGGTCGGCACAGCCGCACACCCTTGTCGGTTTCCACCAGCGGCCGTTCGATCAGGGCCGGATTTGCAGTCATGACCGCCAGCACGGTTGCGGCATCGGCATCGGGCAACCCGCGCTCCACCGCATCGGTGCCGCGCAGGCGCAGCCCTTGCTGCGGGGTGATCCCGGCGTCGCGGTAAAGCTGCGCCAGTTTGTCCGCGCTGGGCGGGTGTTTCAGATATTCCACCACGGTCACGTTCAGTTCCGAGGTTTCGTGCAGAATCGCCAGCGTCTTGCGCGAGGTTCCGCAGCCCGGATTGTGCCAGATTGTCGCGTGCATCCCTCGGTCTCCTGCTTCGGTCGTGGCTTTCATACCGCCGATTAGCGCTTGCGGCAATTTGACCCTTGCCAATGCGAACGATTCGCATTAGCGGGCCAATAGCTATTGCGAATAATTCTCAAAAAGGTTTGATCATCCCATGCTGGTTCGTCGCTCACTGCTTGCCGCCACCTCCGTTCTGGCTTCGCTCGGCGGGACTGGCGCGGCGTGGGCGGAGGAGGCACCAGGGATCATCGTTTACGGGCGGCCAGAGGGCTATGATACCGACGAAACCGGCACCGCGACTAAGACCCAGACCCCGCTGCTGGATGTACCGCAAGCGATCAGCGTGCTCAGCCGCGAACAGCTCGACGATCAGGGGGTCGATCAACTGGGCCAGGCGCTGCGCTATGTTCCCGGCGTCGTGCTGGGCCAGGGCGAAGGCCACCGCGATCAGATCACAATCCGCGGCCAGAACTCCACCGCCGATTTCTTCCTCGATGGCCTGCGCGATGATGCACAGTACTATCGTGCGCTGTACAACATCGAACGGGTGGAGGTGCTGCGCGGCGCCAATGCGCTGATCTTCGGCCGTGGCGGCGGCGGCGGGGTGATCAACCGCGTGTCGAAGGCCCCGGTGTTCAGCCGGACCAAAGCCTCGGCCTCGGCTGCGGTGGACAGCTTTGGCGCGTGGAGCGTCGCTGGCGACATCGGCGCACCGTTATCCGACGCGGTGGGCCTGCGCCTGAACGCCACCTACGAGGAATTTGACAATCACCGCCAGGACTATGCCGGGCACTTCATCGGCATTACGCCAACGCTGGGGGTCAAGCTGGGCGATGCGACCACCTTCGCGGTTACTTACGAATATGCCGAAGACCGCCGCAGCACCGATCGCGGCGTGCCATCGCGCGACAAAGTGCCGCTCACCGGCTTTGACGAAACGTCGTTTGGCTCCGCCGCGATCAACCGCAGCGATGTGACCGCGCATCTGGTTCACGCCCGGCTCGATCACGAATTTTCGGACGCGCTGTCGGTCAATCTGTCGGGGCAGTTCGCCGACTATGACAAGTATTACGGCAACGTTTATGCGAACAGCGCGGTGTCGGCGGCAAACACGCTGACCCTCGCGGCCTATCGCACCCCCACCCAGCGCCGCAACTGGATCGGCCAAGGCAATCTGGTGTGGAAGACCACCACCGGCGGGATCGGCCACACTCTGCTGCTCGGCTTTGAAGCGGGCGATCAGAACACCGTTTCAACCCGCGAGAACGGCACCTTCCCCGGCGGCGCGACCGTCACGCTGGCACAGCGGATCACTATTCCGACCGTGACCTTCCCCGCCATCACCAGTTCTACCGATTCGTCAGTGCAGACACTCTCCGCCTATCTGCAGGACCAGATTGACATCGGCGATCATGTGAAGCTGGTGCTGGGGCTGCGCTATGATGATTTCCAGATCGCCTCGCTTAACCGGATCAACGGATTTGCGGGTGCGCGCAGCGACGGTAAATGGTCGCCGCGTGTCGGCTTGGTGCTGAAGCCGCAGGACAATCTCTCGCTCTACGCCAGCTATGCGCGCAGCTTCCTGCCGCAGTCGGGCGACCAGTTCACCGTGCTTGATATTACCACCCAGACGCTCGCGCCAGAAGAATTCCGCAACGTGGAGGCCGGGCTGAAGTGGGACCTGACCGAGCGGCTGGCGTTTACGCTCGCGGCTTACCAACTCGACCGCAGCAATACCCGCGCCAACGATCCGATCAGCGGCAGCGCCGTGCTCACCGGCTCCAGCCGCGTGCGTGGGATCGAGGCCGGGCTGGTCGGCGAAGTGACGCCGGAGCTGCACCTGACGCTGGGCTATGCCCATCAGGACGGCGAGATCCGCACGACCACCGCCGCCGCGCCCGCGGGCCGCCCAATCGCGCAGCTCCCCCGGCATCAGGCCTCGGCCTGGGGACGCTATGACGTGACCGACAGTTTTGGCGTGGCGCTGGGCGTGGTGCACCAGTCCAGCCAGTTCGCCACGATCAGCAACCAGGTGCGGCTGCCCGCGTTCACCCGCGTGGACGCCGCGCTGTTCCTTGATCTGTCAGACCGAATCGCGCTGCAGCTGAATGTCGAAAACCTGACCGACACCGACTATTTCCCCAGCGCGCACACCGATAACAACATCAGCACCGGCGAGCCGATCAATGCGCGGCTTTCGCTCAAGCTGAAATTCTGACCGAACAGGCTGGTCCATTCAGGGCCAGCCCCACCACCTGCCCCATCACTTTCACAGCCCCTTCCCTTACGGCTTCGGGTTAAAACTAATCGCGCGGTTAATTGCCCCTTGGCCTTGCGGCGAGCCTCTGGCACTGAGTGTCAGAGACTCGACTGTAGCAGGAGCGGCACCATGGATTTTGAACCCACAGAACGGCAACTGTATTGGCGTGACCGCGTGCGGCAATACATCGAAAACCATGTCCGCCCGCGCCATCACGAATACAAGACGCAGAAGGCTGAAGGCGAGCGCTGGAAGGTGCTGCCCGTGGTTGAAGAGGAAAAGGCCCGCGCCAAGGCGCAGGGGATCTGGAACCTGTTCATGCCGCCGCAGGCCGGGCGCGCTCACGTGGAAGACAGTTTTGAATTTGAAGGGCCGGGCCTGACCAATCTGGAATATGCCCTTTGCGCCGAAGAAATGGGCCGCGCGGGCTGGGCCAGTGAGGTGTTCAACTGCTCCGCGCCCGATACCGGCAACATGGAAGTGTTCCACCGCTATGGAACGCTGGAGCAAAAGGAACGCTGGTTGCGCCCGCTGATGAATGGCGAGATCCGCTCGGCCTTCCTGATGACTGAGCCAGCGGTTGCGAGTTCGGATGCGACCAACATCGAATGTTCGATCCGCCGCGAAGGCGATGAATATGTGATCAACGGCCGCAAATGGTGGTCATCCGGCGCAGGCGATCCGCGTTGCGAGATCGCCATCCTGATGGGCAAGACCGATTTTGAAGCAAAGCGCCAAGCACAGCAATCAATGGTGCTGATGCCGCTGGACACGCCCGGTATCAAGATTGAACGGCACTTGCCCGTTTACGGTTATGACGATGCGCCGCACGGCCACATGGACATCACCATGACCGACGTGCGGATCCCGGCGAGCAACATGCTGCTGGGCGAAGGTCGCGGGTTCGAAATCGCGCAGGGCCGCCTCGGGCCAGGCCGGATTCACCACTGTATGCGCACGATCGGCGTGGCTGAGGAAGGCCTGGCCAAAATGTGCAAGCGGCTGCAATCGCGCATCGCCTTTGGCAAGCCGGTGGCGGATCAATCGATCTGGCACGAGCGGGTGGCGCGCGCGCGGATCGACATTGAAATGACCCGGCTGCTGTGTTTGAAAGCCGCCGACATGATGGACAAGGTCGGCAACAAGGCCGCAGCAGGCGAAATCGCGATGATCAAAGTTCAGGCCCCGACCATGGCGCTCAAAATCCTGGACGACGCCGTGCAGGCGCATGGCGCGGGCGGGGTTTCCGAAGACTTCGGCCTCGCCGAAGCCTGGGCGCACCAGCGCACCCTGCGGATCGCCGACGGCCCGGACGAGGTCCACAGCCGCGCGGTTGCCCGGATCGAGTTCGCCCGTCACGCACCGATGCCGGACAAGGGCGGTGCGTTCAGTTCGGCCGATGTCGGGGTGAGCCGGTAATACCCAGCGTGGCGCAGTAGACTTCGACAAGCTCAGCCTGAGCGGACTTTGCTTTAAACCCAAACCCGCTCATCCTGAGCCTGTCGAAGGATGTCGCGCGATCTATCGGATTCGGAGACCCAAATGAAAGCCGCCGTCCTCATTGCCCCGAACCAGCCGCTGGAGATCGAAGAACTCAGCATCAGCAACCCCGGTCCGCATGAAGTGCTGATCCGCACGGCGGCTTGCGGCCTGTGTCATTCGGACTTGCACTTCATCGAAGGCACCTATCCGCATCCATTGCCCGCCGTGCCCGGCCACGAAGCCGCCGGAATCGTTGAGGCGGTGGGCAGCGAGGTGCGCACGGTCAAGGTCGGCGATGCCGTCGTCACTTGCCTGTCGGCGTTCTGCGGCCACTGCGAATTCTGCGTCACTGGGCGGATGGCCTTGTGCCTGGGCGGCGATACCCGCCGCGCCCCGGGCGCAGCCCCGCGCTTGGCCCGTTCCCGCGACGGCAGCCCGGTCGCCCAGATGCTCAACTTGTCGGCCTTTGCCGAAATGATGCTGGTCCACGAACACGCCTGCGTCGCGATCAATCCCGACATGCCGCTGGACCGCGCCGCGATCATTGGCTGCGCCGTAACCACCGGGGCCGGCACGATCTTCAACGCCTGCAAGGTCACGCCGGGTGAAAGCGTCGCGGTGGTCGGCTGCGGCGGGGTGGGCCTGGCGACGATCAACGCCGCCAAGATCGCCGGGGCCGGGCGGATCATCGCCGCCGATCCGGTGCCCGAAAAACGCGCGCTGGCGCTCAAGCTGGGCGCAACCGACGTGGTGGACACCGGCGATGCTGATGCGGCGGCGCAGATCCTCGAGCTGACCAAAGGCGGGGTCGATCACGCGATCGAAGCCGTTGGCCGCCCAGCTTCGGCGGCGCTGGCGGTGAGTTCGTTGCGGCGCGGCGGCACCGCCACGATTCTGGGGATGATGCCGCTGGGTGAAAAAGTTGGCCTGTCGGCGATGGACTTGCTGTCGGGCAAGAAGCTGCAAGGCGCGATCATGGGGATGAACCACTTCCCGGTCGATTTGCCCAGGCTCGTGGAATTCTATCTGCGCGGCCTGCTTGATCTGGACAGCATCATCGCCGAGCGAATCCCGCTGAGCGAAATCAACGCCGGGTTTGACAAGATGAAGGCGGGCCATTCGGCGCGCTCGGTGATCGTGTTCGACCAGTAAGGATGCCACCAGATGACTGACCGCGAAGCGATCAATGCCGAGGAAGCCTTTGTCGGCACGGTGGTTCCCGAAGGCGCCGACGCGCTGGACGAAGGCAAGCTGGCCGTCTGGCTGGAAGCCAATGTGGAGGGCTATCGCGGCCCGCTGACCCTGACCAAGTTCAAGGGCGGGCAAAGCAACCCGACCTACAAAATCGAAGCGGCGAGCGGCAATTATGTGCTGCGGCGCAAGCCGTTCGGGCCGCTGCTCCCTTCGGCCCATGCGGTGGACCGCGAATACAAGGTCCAGGCCGGGCTGTTCAAAACCGGCTTCCCGGTTGCCCGGCAATATGGGCTGTGCACCGATGACAGCGTGGTCGGCAGCTGGTTCTACGTCATGGGCATGGTCGATGGCCGCACGATCTGGGACGGATCGATGCCCGGCTCCACCCCGGAATACCGCCGCGCCACTTACGAAGCGATGATCGATACACTCGCCCGGCTGCACAACACCCCGGTCGAGGCCGCCGGGCTGGAAGACTTCGGCAAGCCCGGCAATTACTTCGGGCGCCAGGTCGAACGCTGGACCAGGCAGTACCGCCTCGCCGAGACTGAGCACATGCCCGTGGTCGAGCGCTTGATCGAATGGCTGCCGACCACCCTGCCGCAGCAAGACCGCACCACGGTGGTGCATGGCGACTACCGCATTGATAACATGATCTACGCTCATGATCGCCCCGAAGTCCTCGCGGTGCTCGATTGGGAACTATCCACCTTGGGCGATCCGCTCGCCGATTTCACTTATGTCGCCATGGCCTGGGTGACCGAAAATGCCGGGCGCTCGGGCGTGCAGGATCTGGACCGCAAGGCGCTCGGCATTCCCGAACTGGACGAAGTCGTCGCCCGCTATTGCGCCGCCACCGGCCGCACTTCGGTGCCCAATATGGACTGGTACTTCGCTTACAACTTCTTCCGGCTGACCGGGATCATCCAGGGCATCAAGAAGCGCGTGATCGAAGGAACTGCCTCGTCCAGCCATGCCAAGGATATGTCCGAACGGGTGCAGCCACTCGCCGAACGCGCCTGGGACTTCGCGCAAGCCGCCGGAGCGTAGAGCACCGCTTTAGAACTGGCGTTCCCAACTGACCGCCACACCTTTGTCATCTGGCAAGTCGGCGTAGTGGCCGGGGTCGCGCCGATAGAACAGGCTGACGAGCGCCGCACCAGACCATAGCGGCCCGCGCCAGGCCAGTTCCCCCGCCACCTCGCGCCCGCGTGGGGTGAGGGCGAACGCGCGGGTGCCTTCGGTTGCAGTCAGCGTGGCGTAATCGTATGCGACCGGCAGGGTAAAGCGCAGCGCGCCGTGTTCCACCCGCAGCGGCTGGGATAAGCGCAGCATCAGCGCATCACCGCGCTTGAATATGTTCGACCGTCCGGCATCGAGTGCCCAAGCCGCACTGATCAGCTGTGATGCTTGCGTCAGCGTGCCGCCACTGCGTGGGCGAGACATGCCCGTCCGGGCCATGCCGCCCAGATACCAGCCATCGCCTGGCTGCCATGTCGTCCGGGCATCCAGGAACAGACTGTTTGTGCCCACCGCACCCAGCGCGTCGTGCAACCGCGCGCCCAGTACGCCGGTGTCTTCTTGCAGCCAGCTGGCCCCTAGCGCAGCATCCACTGAACCAAACCGGCGGTCGAGCGCCAGCCCAAACCGGGCCACGCGCTGTTCGCGCCAGATGGGTTGATCGGCATCGGCGAGCGTAAACGGTGCGGCGCTTTGGGCCCGGGCTTGCTGCGCGGTTGCGCTTACACCCCATGCCCCCACCTGCTGGCGCAGCGCTACACTCACTTCATCGCGCTGGCGCAGGCCCAGATCATCAAGCGGGCTGCGCGCCATCCGGAAGGCTGGTTGCGCTTGGCCTTGAAGCTGCCCCAGCAGACCATCTGCGCCTTGCCGAAACCCAACGGCCAGCGCAGTAGCAGGGCCAAGCTGCGAGACCGCACGCGCTGCCAGCACCCGGGCCTGCTGGGCGTCAGCAGCGCTGATCCGCAATTGCCCCACCCACGGGGTAAGACCACCACTGGCGCGCCCGTCAACGGTGAAGGCCAAGGCCAAGGTATCATTGCCCGCGCTGGTCGAACGGCCGGTGTTGGTCAAGGCGGCTGCGAGTTGCGGATAAACCTGGGCGGCGCGGACATTGCGGGCCAGATCAACCTGGTAGGCCCGCTGGTAACTGTCGAGGACAATTGCCCCCAAGCCACTGCGTCCAAGGCCGGCATCGCCCATCGGGGCAGAGGTGACCAGCGTCGTATCGCGCAGCGGCATCGCACCACTTGGTTTGGCCAAAGCGGTTTGGCCCTGCGGTGCGAAAGCAGCCGCGATGTTCAGAATGCCGCGACCAAAGGTGGCGTCCGTGCCTGGTTCGCCGCCATCGGTGGCGGTCCGCAGCAACAGATCAACCACCTGTGTGCCGGTAAGGTTGGGGAAGGCTTCGCGCAGCAGCGCTGCTGCCCCAGCGATTTGCGGCGCAGCAAAACTGGTTCCAGAAATTACGAACTGGCTGCGGGTGCCATCGGGGTTGGTCACGATCTTCAGCACGCCGTTTTCATAGACGCAGCAGACCCGTTCACCGCGGGCGGACAGAAACCAGCTTGCCTCGCGCCCCGCACGATTGCTGAAGGCGGAAAACAATCCGTCCCGGTTGACCGACCCGGCAATGATCACGCTACCCGTGCCACCCTGGCGGACGTTGACCGCAAAGGTATCGGGATTGTTGGGATCGTCACCGGCTTCGGTGGAGTCACCATCGTTTCCGGCGGCGACCACGATCACGACGCCTGCATTGACCGCCCGGCCCACTGCACTGCGTGTGGCAAAGCTAGCCGCGCCGCCGCCCAGCGACAGGTTGATCACCCGCGCCCCGGCCTGCACCGCGCGGTCAATCCCGGCGACGACATTGGCGTCACTAAATTTGCAGCCCTTGTCAGGGTCCGGATCGGCGCAAGTTCCTGGGGTATCGGCACGGAACATGGCAATTGTGGAATTGAAGGCGATCCCCAGCACGCCAGTATTGTCGCGCGCAGCGGCGGCGATCAGCGCCACATTGGTGCCGTGATCCGAATCAGGATTGTCCAGCCCGCGGTCGCCGACCAAATCAACCGAAGCGGATGATAGCCGCCCGGCGAATTCCGGGTTGTCAGTATCAATCCCCGAATCGACAATCCCGATGGTTACCCCTTTGCCGCTGTATCCGGCGGACCAGGCGGTTACGGCGCTGTGCTGTGCCGATCCGCTAGAGCGCAGATACTCGCTGGTGCCGGTGAACGCGCTGGAGGGCGTTGGAGTCGGTGCCGGTGTAGGTGCCGGACTCGGCGTTGGGGTAGGTGTCGGACTGGGGCTAGGACTAGGACTGGGGCTAGGGGCAGGCGGTGGCGCAGGTGTGGAGTTCGTACCACCACCGCCGCAGCCACTCAGCAGCAGCGCCGCAACCGCAGCAGATCCCAACCAGTGACGGAACGATTGTTCAGACGTCATGCGATCCTCGCGACCAGCCACGCAACCAAATCGTAGCATATGCCAAGTCAAAGCTGGCGCAAGGCTTAACGCATCTACGATGAATTCGCTCGCACCGCGCTTGCCGATGCGGTGTCCAGGCGATAGGCGGCAGCGGAACCCCTATCGGAGCGCAACATGTCCGCCCAACTCACCGCTGCCAATCGCACTGCCGCCAATCTCGCCGCTGCCATCGATCAAGCCTGGGAGCTGCGCGATACCGTTACCCCCGCCAGCACCGATATTCGCGACGCAGTCACCCAGGCACTGGAGCTGCTCGATACCGGGCAGCTGCGCGTGGCCGAACCCGATGGCGCGGGCGGCTGGACTGTCAACCAGTGGCTGAAAAAGGCGGTGCTGCTATCATTCCGGTTGCACGACAATGTTGTGGTTGATGGCGGCGCGGCGGGCGCTCCGGCCTTTGACAAGGTGCCGAGCAAATTCGCGGGCTGGGGCGAAAACCGGTTTCGCGACGCGGGTTTCCGCGTGGTTCCAGGCGCAGTAGTGCGGCGCGGATCGCATATTGGCAAAGGCGTGGTGCTGATGCCCAGTTTCGTCAATATCGGGGCCTACGTTGGTGAAGGATCGATGGTCGACACCTGGGCCACGGTCGGGTCTTGCGCGCAGATCGGCAAGCATGTGCACTTGTCCGGCGGTGTCGGGATCGGGGGGGTACTGGAACCTTTGCAGGCTGGACCGGTGGTGATCGAGGACGGAGCGTTCATCGGCGCACGGTCTGAAGTGGTCGAAGGCGTCCGCGTTTGTGAAGGCGCAGTGCTGTCAATGGGCGTTTATCTGGGCGCATCGACCAAAATCGTTGATCGTGCAACCGGCGAAGTCCACATCGGCCGCGTGCCGCCCTATGCTGTGGTCGTGCCCGGATCGTTGCCGGGCAAGCCCTTGCCCGATGGATCGCCGGGGCCGTCACTATACTGCGCGGTGATCGTTAAGACGGTGGATGCCCAAACCCGCGCCAAGACTGCGATCAACGAATTGCTGCGCGATTAGGCGCTCGCGGCGCGTGGTGGCGGCGATATTTCTGGTGGGCTGGTCGTTCACTGTGTTCTGCCGTATGGTCATGCCCAGCGACCCCGCTAGATGCGGCCTGCGCCGAACATCAACGCAAGCCGGCTAGATCAGCATTATTGCAGCATTGGGCCGCCACCAAGGAGAACTGCCATGCACCGCGAAGGCGAAGAAGTTCACATCGAAACCGACGCGGCGCGCGGCGGTGCTACCCCGCATATCGTCCGGTATGTGCTGGCGATCAGTCTGGTGTTGGCGGTGGTAGCATTGTCATTGGTGTGGATCGTCGGTGCAACGTCGCGCGATGCCTATCCTGACCCGGTCCCGTCGCAGACCGCGACCGCTGCTCCTTAGGGCGGCGTGCGGCAAATCTGACCCACCGTGATCGGCCAAACGGGCCCCGCCCTTCGGGTTGCCGCAGGAAGCCTCTCGGACTGCGTCACGCTCCTTGACCGGGCTCCCGGCCCGCTCGGCGCAGCGTTCCTTGCCGAAAAGCTTCCTGCGGGAATCACGGTGAGTCAGATTTACCGCACGCCGCTCTAAACAAGGTGTTTGCCCGGATTCAGTAACCGACTGCTTGATCAAACTCGGCCGGATCGCCCGGGTCGTTGGACATTGCCTGGCGAGGCATGGTGCTGGGCTTAGGCTGATCCAGCCAGATCCCGCGCGTATCATAGACCAGCTTGGCGGCGCGTTCGGCCAGCGGCACGGCTTTGAACTGGTCATGATCGACCAGCACGATCAGGATATCGGTGGTTTCCAGCGCGGTATCAATGTCGATCAATTCCGCCGCTGTGTCCGCAAATTCCTTCGGCAGTTCGGTCGCATAGGGCTCGACGATCTTGATCCGGTCGCCATATTGACGCGCCAGTGTGGCGGCCACGGCGCGCGCCGGGCTTTCGCGGAAGTCATCGATATTGGCTTTGAAGGCCAGCCCCAGGCAGGCGACGGCTTTGCCCGGATTGGCCGCGATCAGCGCCTCGGCGCGGGCGATTACGTGGTGGATCTTGCCATCATTCACCCCGCGCGCGGTGCGGATCAGCGGGGTTTCCTCCGGCGCGCCGTGGACGATGAACCACGGATCAACCGCGATGCAATGCCCGCCCACGCCGGGACCGGGGGTCAAAATGTTGACGCGCGGATGGCGGTTGGCGAGCCGGATCACTTCCCACACATCCAGCCCCATCTTGTCCGCCACAATCGACAGTTCGTTGGCAAAGGCGATGTTGACGTCGCGGTAGGCGTTTTCGACCAGCTTGGTCATTTCCGCGCTGCGGGCGTCCGTCGTGATGCAGGTGCCGCGCACGAACCGTTTGTAGAACGCCAGAGCCTTGCGCGCGCACCGGGGCGTAATCCCGCCGATCGAGCGATCGTTGTTGGTCAGTTCTTCCAGGATTTTCCCCGGTAGCACACGCTCGGGGCAATAGGCGATCGAGATATCCGGCGTCTCATTGGTCAGTCCCGGGCACTTGAGGTCTGGCCGTAACGCGGCGATCAGATCGCGCAGCTGCTCGGTCGTACCCACCGGCGAAGTTGATTCGAGGATCACGCAGTCGCCCACCTTCACCACCTTCGCCACGGCTTCCCCGGCGGCGAGCACATAGGACACGTCCGGCGCGTGATCCGCATCGAACGGCGTCGGCACGGCAATCACGAATACGTCGGCGGGGGCCATCTGCGTGGAAGCGGACAGTAGCCCGCGCTGCACGACGCCTTGCACCAGCCCGTCCAGATCGACTTCCTCGATATGGATTTCACCGCGATTGATCGTATCGACCACGTGGCTGGAGACGTCGATCCCCAGCACCTGGCACCCGGCGCGCGCGACAATCGCCGCCGTCGGCAAGCCGATATAGCCAAGGCCGACCACGCAGACCGATGGTTTAACGTCAGATTTCATGCGCGATCAACTCCACGATCCGGTGCGCGGTCTGGCCATCTCCAAAGGGATTGTGCGCCCGAGCCATGCTGTCATAGGCCGCCTTATCATCCAGAAGCCTGAAAATTTCGGTAACGATCCGAACACTATCAGTGCCGACCAGCCGCGCTGTTCCCGCCGTGACGCCTTCGGGCCGTTCGGTGGTATCGCGCATCACCAGCACCGGCTTGCCCAGCGCGGGCGCTTCTTCCTGCACCCCGCCGCTGTCGGTCAGCATAATTTCCGCGACCGACAACAGCCGGGCGAAGTGCGGGTAGTCCAGCGGTTCGATCAGCGCCACATTGCTCAGCCCCGCCAGCGCGCCGTCCATCACCTTGCGGACATTGGGGTTGGGATGGACCGGAAAGATCACCGCAACATCATCGCGCGCGGCAATCTGGCGGATGGCGCTGGCAATCGCCTCCAGCCCGCCGCCAAAGTTTTCGCGCCGGTGGCTGGTTACGCCGATGATCCGCTTGCCCGCGAACCGCGCTTCCAGTTCGGCCAGCCCCTGCGCCAGTTCGGGGGCGGCGGCGATTTTCGCGGTGACCCAGTGCAGCGCATCGATCACGGTATTGCCGGTGACATGCACCCGCGCGGGATCGACCTGTTCGGCGATCAGCGCGCCGGCGGAAACGTCGGTCGGGGCGAAATGCAGGCTGGCGATGGTGCCGATGATCTTGCGGTTCACTTCCTCTGGCCACGGCTGATAGATATCGCCTGAGCGCAACCCGGCTTCGACGTGATCGACCGGAATCTTGCGGTAATAGGCTGCGAGCGCGCCGGTCATCGCAGTGGCAGTATCGCCCTGGACCATCACCCGCGCGGGCTGTTCCGCGTCCATCACCCGGCCAAGGTCCGTCAGCAGCGCGGCGGTCAATCCATCCAGCGTCTGATCAGGCTTCATCAGGTCCAGATCGTGATCGGGCACGATCCCGGCGATCTCCAGCACCTGATCCAGCAGCCCGCGATGCTGCGCCGACACGCAAACCCGGCACTCAAACCGCGGATCAGCCTTCAACGCGGCGACAACGGGGAACAGCTTGATCGCTTCGGGACGGGTGCCGAACACGACGAGGATTTTGGCAGGCTCGGTCATGGGTTTGGCGCATAGCACAGAGCCGTTAACCATCTGTAGCGTTGATGCTTCGACAAGCTCAGCATGAGCGGGGTTCGAGGCTGTTCATACACAACAACCGCTCAGCCTGAGCTTGCCCCCGGCCATGCACCGCGCCATCACCCTCGCATGGCGATTCTCAGCGATAAATGGATTCGGGAGCAGGCGCTCGGCAAGGGGATGATCGAACCGTTTGTGGAGGCGCAGCGGCGCGATGGGTGTATTTCCTATGGCCTGTCTTCCTATGGCTATGACGCGCGGGTTGCGCCGGAGTTCAAGATATTCACCAATGTAAACAGTTCGGTGGTGGATCCCAAGGCGTTTGATCCGGACAGCTTTGTGGACCGCACCACCGACGTCTGCGTGATCCCGCCCAATTCCTTCGCCCTGGCGCGGACGGTCGAATATTTCCGCGTGCCGCGCGATGTGCTGGTGATCTGTCTGGGCAAGAGCACCTACGCGCGCTGCGGGATCATCGTCAACGTGACCCCGCTGGAGCCGGGCTGGGAAGGCCACGTGACGCTGGAGTTCAGCAACACCACCCCGCTCCCCGCCAAAATCTATGCCAACGAAGGCGCCTGCCAGTTCCTGTTTCTGCAAGGCAACGAGCCGTGCGAGGTCAGCTATGCCGACCGCGCGGGCAAATACATGGGCCAGCGCGGGGTGACGCTGCCGAAGCTTTGAGGGTAATCGTTCCAGGATTCTGACCGCCGTAGCGGCAGGCGAAATAGGTTCGACATCGCCACCGAACTGTGGCCATTTGCCGACCGTAACCGACCCGCAGATTCGGGCGACAGGAGAGCACTACTATGACGGCCAAAGCTGATCGCCCCTTTGATATCGTGGTTTACGGCGCGACAGGCTATACTGGCCGACTGGTCGCAGAATATCTGGCGCACCATTATCAAGGCAGCGGTCCAAAGTGGGCGATGGCCGGGCGCAGCGCGGAAAAGCTGGCTGAAGTGCGCGACTTGATCGGCGCTCCGGCTGATACGCCGCTGATCGTTGCCAATTCCGACGATCCGGCTTCGATGCAGGCTCTGGCCGAAAGCGCGCGGGTGATCCTCACGACGGTCGGCCCTTACCAGCTCTATGGCGAACCGCTGCTTGCCGCCTGTGTTGCCGCCGGTACCGACTATGCCGATCTGTGCGGTGAACCGGTGTGGATGCGCCAGATGGTTGATAAATACCACGCGGCTGCCCAGGCCAGCGGCGCGAGGATCGCCTTTTCCAGCGGGTTCGATTCGATCCCGTTCGATCTGGGCGTGCTGATGCTGCAGCAGGAAGCCGTGGCCAAGTTTGGCGCACCCGCCCCCCGGGTCAAAGGCCGGATGCGCGGCATGGCGGGCAAGGCCTCGGGCGGCACCGCCGCCAGCCTGAAAGCCACCATCGCTGCAATTGGCGCTGACCCGGCGTTGCTGCCTTACATGCTCAGCCCGTTCGGCCTGACCCCAGGCTTTGAAGGCCCGCCGCAGCCGCGTGGCGACAAACCGGAATACGATGAAGCGCTGGGCTCATGGTGCGCGCCGTTCATCATGGCGGCGATCAACACCAAGAACGTCCACCGCACCAATTTCCTGCTGGGGCACCCTTACGGCGCAGACTTTGTCTATGACGAAATGGTGCTGACCGGGCCGGGCGAGCAGGGTGAAGGGATTGCCAAGCACATCGCGGCCAATCCGATGATCGGGAATGCCGATGATCCCCTGCCCGGCGAAGGCCCGACCCCGGAAGAACGCGAGAACGGTTTTTACGATGCGCTGTTCGTGGGCGAATATCCCGATGGCCGGACGATCCATTACGGGGTCAAGGGCCGCTATGATCCGGGCTATGGCTCGACCAGCCGAATGATCGCCGAAACCGGGATCGCGCTGCTCTCATGCGCAGCAGACGGTGGTCTCTCGCTGCCCGGCGCGCTGCTGGGTGCAGCGCTGGTCCAGCGCTTGCAGGACCATGCCGAGATCACCTTTGCGGTGGAAACGGCGGATGGCTGAACGGCCTGGGCGAGCGGTTCGCCGCAGCAAATGAACACATCTGAAGTGCTGGAACCCACCCCGGCGGAACCTAGCGAATGGCAAGACGGCTGGCGGATCATCCTTGCCTGCGCGCTCGGATCAGGCACCGGCGTGGTGCTGCTGTTCTTCTCGTTCAGCCTGTTCTTGCTGCCGATTATGGCGGAATTGCAGGTTTCCCGCGGCGAGTTCGGGACTGTGCAGGCGATGGTGATCGCAGGCGCGCTGGGTGCGCCGGTGATCGGTTGGCTGACCGATCGCTTTGGGTTTCGCGCGATTTATGTTGTCACCGGGCTGATCGTAATTGCGCTGGAGCTGAGCCTCGCCTTTCTGGTCGATTCGATGCTCAGCCTGGCGGTCTGTGTCGCTTTGCTAGGCTTTTTCGGGATCGGAACCACCGCACTCACCGCCACGCGCCCGATCACCGCGCATTTCCGGCGAAATCGCGGCAAGGCGCTGGGGTTGGTCGTAGCGGGCACTTCGATTGCGACGATTCTGGTACCGGGACCGTTGCAGGTGATCATGGAGGCCTATGGCTGGCGCTGGGCGGTTTCATCGTTTGCGGTGTTGCTGCTGGTGATCGGGATGCCGGCAGTGCTGTTCCTGTTGCCGAAGCATTTAGGCGGACCTGAACCGCGGGCCACGGTAACGCGCGTCGCAACCTACGCCTATTGGCGCGATGCGTCGTTCTGGTTCCTGGCCCTGGCCGGGGTCTGCGTCGGCGCAGCGACGTCCGGCTTCGTCGGGCAGCTCTCGCCGATGATTCAAGAAGAAGGCGTAACCGCCGCAACCGCCGCACTGGGTCTATCGATCTTCGCTGCCGGGCAATTGGTTGGCCGGGTGGGCGGCGGCGTGTTGCTGGACACGTTCCCGCCGCGCCGGGTGGCAATCCTGGCCACGCTGGTGCCTGGCACCGGGTTTCTGCTGCTGTACTTGGTTAGCGGGTCGGTATTTGGCGCGCTGATTGCGGCATTTTTGATTGGCCTGCTCGCTGGGCTGGAGCTCGACGTCGCGGCCTATTTCGTCTCACGGCTGTTTCCGCTGGCACAATACAGTTCGATTTACGGCGTGCTGCAAGGAATCGGCTGGATCGGCAATGCGGCTGGCGTGATCGGGGTGGGCTTGCTGCATGATCGCTCCGGGTCATACGGATCGGCGCAGTTGATCGCGCTGCTGTGCCTGATCATCGCGGCCGGGCTGTTCTTTCAAATCAGATCGTTGAAGGCGGGCATTGCGGCTGGCGCTGATGGACCAGACGTTCAATAATCTGGCTGGCGGTCTGTTCAGTTTCATAGCGTTCAAAGCAGCTGGCCATCCGGTCCAATTGTCTTGCCATGTGCTGATCAGAAAACATGGCTGTGATGGCCGCCGCAATCCGAGAGGGTTCGATCTTCGCCACTGTTTTTCCAAGACCATGATATACAAAACGTGCTGCAATGCCTGGCTGGTCGGCTCGCGCCGGCAGCAATACTGCCGGGCACCGCGCCGCGATTGTTTCTTTCGCCGAATTTGCCCCGCCATGGAGGATTGCCGCTGATGCCTGGTACAAATTCTGCCTCAAATCGAGCCAAGGCACGATCCGAACCCGCGCGCCAAACGGACGTGCTTGCGCAGTCAGTTGTTCGGCGTGGGCGACATTTCCTGTGCTGATAACCAGCTGCGCGGCGGGTAAATGTCGCATGGCTGCAATCACTGCGCCATACCGCGACAGCGCTTGTTGGGCAGGCATTTCGGTGCCGAGCGAGCAGACAATCAAGGGAGTGCTGCGATCACGCTGCGCCGACCTTGGAGCGGCCGCCCCTGGACCCAGACAAGGGCCCAGGTAAGCGACGCCTGGGGCGAGCGGGTGGCGCCGCGGAAGATCAAATTCGCGGGCGTGGGCGATCAACTCTCCAGCGGAATGAAACCGCATATCGATGGGGATCGGACGGCATGACCAATCGGCAGGATCGTGACCGGTTTGTTTGCGCGCTTGCGTTGCAAGTGAGCGATGGGAAACACCGTGTCGCCACTCGTTCATAACGCATTGCACGCGATAACACCCATACCCCAGCCGCGCATTCAGCCAAGACAGTTCTGTCCGCGCGCGCGATAGCGGTGTCTGATCAGGCACAATTCCGCTTGTCCACGGCGGAACCAACGGATCGGGGGTCAACAGAGGCTTGGTTGATAGGGCAACGCAGGTGCCCAGCCGACACAAAAAAGGATAGGCCCACAACAAGAATGGATCAATCAGTGCCAAGTCCCAAGCAAAATCCTGAAACAGCCGGGCCGCGTCCGCTGGCGCTGCCGCAAGCCGCGTTGCAACCATCGCCGCAGTTGGCACCAATCCTGGAGGGGCCGCTGATGAGGCCAGCCAAGGCGCAACCAAGCTGGGCCAACCCGCTTGTGCCATCCGCTCTGCGAATGCCGCATCAGCACAGGCGAATTGCACCACATGCCCGCGCCTCTGCAACTGTTGGGCAAGGCCTGCCATGGCCCGGAAATGGCCAAAGTGGGTATCAACCAGCAGCAGCAGTCGCAACTGCTGCGCTGTTGGATCAGGAGCATCGCTTCGCTGCATTCGCCACCACTAAAGCGCAGTCAGAAAAACCATAGCTAGATCAGATCACGCTCTTCAAAAGACAAGTACAACTGGCGGACCGAGGCTTCATTGAAGTTGCCACCTTTCCGTTCGATCAGCTCAATCCTTGCACCGGTGCGGTTGTCGGCGGCCATAAACACCTGCCGAATGCCGTCCCCTTCAACCACGGGGATGGCGCATTCAACCCCCAGTTCCTCTAATTTGGCGATACCCGAATCGATTTCGTCAACTTGAAACGCAACGTGTTGCACGCCAGTTCCTTTCTCCGCCACGAATCGGGAGACTTGCGAATCGGGATCGCAGCCTTGAACCAGGATGATTGGAATGCCGGCACCGTCTAGCACCGCCGAAATCATGCTGGTACTTTGCCCTTCGGTTGTTCGGCGCTCAATCAGCGTTAAGCCAAGCCCCTCGCAATACAAGGAAATTGCGGCCTCCAAGTCATCAACGGCGATCGCGAGATGGTCTAGCTTCATTGGCTTTCTTGGTGCTTTTTTCTGCTCGGTGGTCATGGAATCAAAACGCCCAACTGGTTGAAACGATGATGTGATGCGGTGAGTGGATTAGTCATATAGTTTGGACACGGTTGCTTATCCCAAAATTGCCCGTCATTCTGTGCAGTGTGGTAACTTGCAATATTCTGGATGCCAAGAATGAATGAACTGTTGCCGATATCATTTCAGGACGAAGCGAATTTCTTGCGGGATGGATACGTTGTAGTTCGTGAGGTGTTCAGCCCAGACATAGCCCAGAAATATTGCAAATTAACTTGGCAATATCTGAATGAAGACCCTGTAAATCCCAGTTTTTCTTTCCTCCAAAATCCTCAACTTGAGCAAGTTATAGAAACTGGGCCGATCGCTGGGTTGATCACGCCACGACTGACGGCGGCAGTAGATCAATTGGTGGGGAAAGGGAGATGGTGGACGAAGCAGGGTTGTGGCTGGGTAACCGTTCGGGTTCCTAAAGGGGATGACGTCGTCTGGAGCGCGCCTCAGGCTGGCTGGCACGTCGATGGCATCCATTTCCATCATGTGCTCGATTCGCTCGAACAAGCATTGGTCGGGATCGAGATGCTGACACCGTCGCGGCGGCACGGCGGTGCGACAGTGGTGCGCCGTGGTTCGCATCTGGCGATCGCGGCAGCGCTGCACCGCGCAGGCAAACCGGGATTAAGTTACGTTCAGATGCGTGAACTCGCCCAAAGCCTTGACCACCACGACGTCGTCGAAGTGCAAGGCGACACTGGCGACGTGCTGTTGATGCATCCGCACTTGGTCCATGCTCGCAGCCCGAATTGTTCAGCTGCATACCGGCTTGCCGCCAATCGCTGTTTCGCGTTGCACAAGCCCAAGTCGATCCATACCCCTGTTGCAGGGTCGTTTTCACTGGTGGAGCAAGCAATTCGATTGGCGATCGGACTGTCTTGAATTGTCGGCCAGGTCACGTCTTGCGCCTTTGAGCATAATCCTTGTTGGCTCGGGCCCAGCTTTGCGCGCCTGTGCGGAGTTAGTTCTGTCGGCTGGGCACCGGATCGTCCATGTCGTCGGGCGTTCTCCAGATTGCAGATTGTGGGCGGCGGAGCGGAATATTGCTTGTTGTGATGGGCTGCAGAATGATTTGCGACTGCCGCCTTGTGATTACTTGCTGAGCATTGCCAATGACCGGATTTTAGCGGCCAGCGAACTGATTTCCGTTCGGCACGGCGCATACAACTGCCACAATTCGCTCTTGCCAGCCTATCGCGGAGCCTTTGCTGCATCTTGGGCGCTATTGGACAATCGGCCAACGCACGGGGCCAGCTGGCACCGGATAACCGCACAAATTGATGCGGGTGCGGTGGCGGCGCAGCGCGCATTCCCGATCGCATCTGACGATACCGCGCGATCTCTCAATCGCAAAAGTCTCGACTTGGGCATTGCATTGCTGCGCGATGAGCTACTGCCTGCGATGGGTCGGCGCAAGGTGACTGAGCGCGCGCTTCCGCCATCAGACTACTATCCCGTCAGACGCCGGGCACCAAGTGTCGGGCAAATTCCGTGGCAACAAGGAAACCGCGCTGCGTTGCGTCATATGCGTGCTTTGGATCGCGGGCCGATTGATAACAGCTTTGATTTGCCGAAACTTGTTATCGGTGAAGTGGCTTGGCTGGTCAGCCATGCTGACCCAGTTTCGACGAACACGTTGATACCGGGCACCGTGTGCTCCCAAACTGACGGAAGCATGCTGCTTGGAACTGCCGATGGCACCTTGCGGATCAATGGAGTGCGACGTCCCACGCCGTTGCCTGGCGGGCGGTCATCAAATCTGGGTGCTGGGGTGCGCAAGCCGATCAGTGGAGCGAGTGCGCGGCAAACTTCGGTGGCAGGGTTGGCAGGGTTGGACGTCTTGGGCGCTGCTGCGGCTGCTTCAGAAAACCGAATGGTTCAACGATGCCAGGCCATTTCGTCTGATCTGTCCAACTGGCCTAGTGGCACTTTGCCAGTGCCTGCTGCGAATTGGGATCTGATCGCAGAAACGCTGATGTCGGCTTATCCGGATGATGCGGAGCGAACCTTCCAGCTTGCAACGCCAGGATTGGAGCTGCGTGGTCAGGCCGCAGGGTGCAAGGCGATGTTTCATCAGTATCTGCCTTTCACAATGACGCGCGACGAGCGGTCAACAGACCTGGCAGAACGGCTACGGGCGCATGATGATGAGGTGCCAGCGCTAATTGATGCCGCTGACCGCCGCCGCATTCTCTTGCAAACAAAATTGAAAAATGCATCATTCGTCGCAATTGTCTCTACGTCGAACGATAAATGGTGCATTTCGGTCTGATAACATCTGATGAATATTATTTTCGATGAAATCTATAAATTTTAACTGGAACGCAGAACTATGGCGAGTCGTGCTATTTTCGAAGCTGATGGTGATTTCACCGGTGTCAAAACGTGCAAAGGTGCTTTGCAAATTGATCGGTTGATTGATCCGGATCCTGCGCTTTTCAAGGCGGAGTACCTTGAAAAAGGACGGCCAGTAATAATCGCGTTGAGTCCTGAAAATCGTCCAGCTCAATCACAGTGGAATTTTGAGAATTTGGTCAAGTTGGTTCAACAGGCGCCGGTGCCGGTCTATGACTGGGGCGAAACTGGCCCGACGATCGAGGACAAATTTGTCATCAGCCAAATGCCCTTTGATCGCGCCCTTGCACATACTCGCGCAGTCAGTTCACCCGAAAGCCAACGCTTCTCAATCTGCCAGTTGCCGATTGAGAACTATGCACAATTGCACAGCAGCTATCGCGTTCCAGAGTTCTTAAGTCAGGCTGATCCGGGTGCGAGCACGCTTCCAGCAGTGTTCAGGGAGTCCCCGCGAGACGCCTTGTTCGTCAGTTTTTTCAGAGGCATCCATTTCCACAATGGCCGTGAGGCGCTGGCGCAATTGGCGGAGGGCCACAAACGCTTTGTATTGTTTTCACCGCGTGACACCCGCTATCTTTATCCCAAACGCTTTTGGTCCAATCCACTGGCCTGGTTCGACGAGACAGAAGCCGTGTTTTGCAGCGAAATTCCATTTGAAAAGGGGCTGGATGTGGACTTGACGCAGTTCCCGCGGTTTGCCGACGCACAGCCGCTGATTGCGGATATCCATGCTGGTGAGATGCTGTTTATTCCAACCCATTGGTGGCATTTTACGATCGCATCCCAACCATCGGTTGTTGTGGTGCGGTTCTGGGATTCGCCGCTGCGGCGCTGGGCTTTCCCGCTGGCATGGCGGTCAATCTTGATGAAACCCTATCGCAAGTACTTGTTTCGGCACCTGCGCAAGCTCAAATTGTTTTCGCGGACCAAGGTGTGAACCTGTGCGTCGATTTGGATTGAGGAACGTGGCGATGGTTGACCAAATGTGACCGAATTTGCGCCGAACCCTGCCGTATTGATCACTGGTGCAAGTCGTGGGATCGGATTAGCATTGGCGCGGGCTTTTGCGCGCGCTGGGCATCACGTCCATGCTACGTGTCGCGATCCGCAAGCTGCGTCTGCTTTGCAACGATTGGCAGCTACCGCGCCCACTGTGCGGGTTCACCAATTGAATGCGGGAAACATTGCGGACATTGCCAATGCCGCGAACCTGCTGGTTGATCCGGTTCCGCGGATTATCATTTGCAATGCCGTGCAGGCCCAGCGCGAAACGTCGCTGGCAACAATCGATTCGTCTGACTGGCTCGCAGCGATGCAGGTCAATGCACTCTCGGTCGCGCTGTTCGCCCAACAGTTCGTGCCGCACATGCACCCACTGGATGGATCTTGCCTGATCGCACTGGGCAGCACGATGGGATTGGTCGGTACGGATTGCGGACCAGGCAAGTTGACGTATCGCGCAAGCAAGGCAGCGTTACATATGATAATCAAGTCATTAGCCGATGAGCTGGGGCCGGCTGGCGTGCGGTGCTTTGCGATCCATCCCGGTTGGGTCCAGACCGATCTGGGCGGCACAGAAGCCCCGCTGCTTGCGGCTGAAGTTGCCCAAGATATTGTTGCGTTGTTGCAAGCTGTTCCGACCGGAATTGATGGGCATTTGGTTGATCGCTTCGGAAATTGCCTGAATTGAATTATACACGCATTGTTCGCCATGCGCGGCCACTGGAACCGCCATCCAAAGTGCACGCTGGATACTTAACTATTGAATCATAATGGGAGTTTTAGGCATGGGAAGCGATGAAGGCGATGATCCGTTTGACACCTATTTCGTGGTTCGTAACGAACGTGACCATCATTCTGTTTGGCCAACGGTAAAGCCAGTTCCCGACGGTTGGGAAACATTGGAGTTTGTTGGTAAGCGGAATCAATGCTTGGACTGGATTGAAGCAAATTGGGCAGGCCCCAGCCTTTAGTCCGCCGCCGTCATGATTGTAAATACGCCAGCCGCCCTCCCGTGGTGGGAATTGCAATCCCGCGCACGCAAAAGCCTTCCTGCATTCTTGGCTGACTACGTCGATGGCGGAGCAGGAGCAGGTGCCGCAATCATTCGCAATCGCTGCGATCTGGACCAAACTTTGCTTGTGCCGCAACCCTTGAATGCAGCGGGCGTGGCGGATCCGTCGCTGTGTTTGCTGGGTCAGGATTGGGCCATGCCGGTGGCTTTGGCTCCCACCGGGTTGAACGATTTGCTGCATCCTCTTGGCGATCTGATGCTCGCAAGAGCCGCCGCATCCGCGGCTATCCCCTTCATTCAATCATCCGCCTCGTTAACCCCCCAAAGGGCGCTCGCGGACTGTGGTCAGCCAGCAACCTGGCAACAAGTCTACGTGCATGATCGCCATGCGCTCGATCAGATGCTTGCGAACCATCACGCTGCGGGGACAGCGGTATTGGTTGTGACAGTTGATGTTCCGGTCGGCGGAGTGCGTTGGCATGAGCGGCGCTTGCCACCAAGTTTCAGGCCCAACTGGACAACCATTCGGGCTGCATTGGCCAGGCCAACTTGGTTGGCAAGCCATATGTGGATGCGACTCAACGGCAGAAATGGATACCAGCGGCCGCTGCCGCAAATGATCCTTGATCGCAGGTTTGAGCTTGGCTTGACGTGGGACGATTTGGCACAATTGCGCAAGGGATGGGCGGGGAAACTGTTGGTCAAGGGACTGCTTTGCAGTGATGATGTGCGCCGTGCCCGCGACATCGGCTGCGACGGAGCAGTCTTATCGAACCATGGCGGACGCCAATTGGACAGCGCAGTCAGTGCTTGGTCAATTCTGCCGTCGGCCCGCGCCGCAGCCGGCTCACAGTTTGTGCTGCTTGCGGATGGCGGAGTCCGGACGGGCGAAGATGTTGTCAAGGCTGTGGCACTGGGCGCCGATGCCGTTCTGATCGGGCGATTGGCGCTCTGGGCGCTGGCTGCCGGCGGACCGGCCATGCTGCAAGCTACACTGCAAGATTTCAGGCTTCAAATCACTACGGCCATGCAATTGTGCGGCTGTCGGACTAACGCTGCAATGCGCAGCTTGGATGTTCGTCATGCATCATCGTGACCGGCAATCCGGATTTGATGGCTGGAACCACTTTACTTGCGGCTTACCGTCGTTATCCCCGGCTGGGATCCTTCAGTCTGGCCAAGCAGATAAATTGTCTGAGATGAGCCAGTGCAAGCCCAGGGCGAATTAATTTGTTTCGACGCGAAGTAATCGAGCATCGCAGTGAGCGGTTGTCAGGCGAAGTTGTGATCGCCGTGCCGCTGGGCTGGCAAGTTATTGGTTTTTTGGGTTTGGGGATATTGAGCATTGGATTATTGTTTTTAGCAACCGCAGGCTACGCTAGGACTGAGGTATCGGTTGGCACCATTGTACCGGATTTGGGTGTAGCAGATGTTGTCCCGTCGCGCTCGGGGGTGGTGGTGGTGCTACCGGTGGCCGAAGCACAAATCGTATCAGCCGGGCAAACGCTGGCAGAAATCAGGGTTGAAGAAGACAGCACTGGAGCAGTTTCGACCAGCACCCGGGTTAGTGCGGAACTGGCCAAACAAGACCGCTCGCTGGCCAACCAAGGTATCGCGGCGACCGCCGAGACAGCCGCCCTGGATAATCAAGCGGCGGCCAAGCGTTCCGGACTGATGCGAGAGGTCGACCAACTGGCTGCACAAATGGCTTTGCAGCAAACCTTGATTGACCTTGCCCGGCAAGACCTTGATCGCGCGCGGATTGTCGCGGAACGGGGTTTTGTCAGCGCGAATGATGTGCGCGTTCGCGAAACAACCTTGATTTCGCGGCAGCAGGTTTTTGCCCAATTGCAACAGTCGCGCTCCGCCCGCCAAAGCGAGCTCGTGGAAAGCCAGCGCAACCAGGCGCAACTCGCAGCGCAAGCGCAGGCTCGCCAAGCTGGGCTGGCAGCAAGCCGGGCGGTTGTCGCGCAAGAGGCTGCGACAACGCAAGGGGGGCGGTCGTATGCATTGCGTGCTCCCTTTGCTGGACGCGTAACTGGGCTGGTTGCGCGGACTGGCAAACATGCAATGGCAGGTGAACCGTTGTTGCAAGTTGTACCGCAAGGGGCAACATTACGCGTTGAATTGCGGGTGCCATCATCGGCAATCGGATTTGTCCGCGCCGGTCAGTCTGTACAATTGGCCGTTGATGCCTTTCCTTATCAGCGCTTTGGGACGATCGAAGGCATAATTATGACAGTGGGCGCCGCAGCCTTGCCAGCCAAGTTACAGGAGGCGACGGCGCAGCCCGCCTATCCAGTCATCGTCAAACTGCCGATCGACCACATCGCGGCGTTCGGGCGCCGCGAGCGGCTCTTGCCAGGGATGCAAGTCACCGCGCGGATCACCACCGAACAGCGAACATTGCTACAATGGCTGTTTGAGCCCTTGTTTGCAGTAGCTCGCCGATGAGCATTATCGATTTGCCGCGCTTGTGGACCCGCCGCAAAGGCCGGATCAGGTTGCTGCGACAAACCGAAGTTGCGGAATGCGGGCTCGCATCACTGGCGATGGTCGCTGGCTATCATGGCCTACAGATTGATCTGCCCTATATGCGCCGCCAGTTTGCCCCGTCGCTGCGTGGCACGACTATGCGCGCGCTGATTGATTTGGCGGATCAGATCGGTTTTGTTCCCCGCGCCGTCAAACTCCCGCTTGAAAGCCTGGGAAGCCTTCATCTACCAGCGATTCTGCATTGGGATCTCAATCATTTTGTCGTCCTAGAAAGCGTTCGCAGCGGCAAAGCCCTGATCCACGATCCGAACGGCATATCGCGCTGGTTGCCGTTTGAGATCGTGTCCAAACATTTCACCGGTGTAGCGTTGGAGCTAAGGCCGGGACACGATTTCAAACTAGGTCACAGCGTTACGCAGCTGCGGCTCAGCCAGTTGTGGGATCGTGTGATCGGGGCCAAGCGTGCTCTTGCCCAAATCGTGGTCCTGAGCCTCGTTTTGCAGGCATTTGTCCTCGCTTCGCCGTATTACATGCAGATTGCGCTGGATAGCGTCGTTCCCGCTATGGACCGTGATTTGTTGTTGGTGCTTGCGCTGGGCTTCGGGATGTTTGGCGTAATCTACGCGTTCGCATCGCTGCTGCGATCCTATGTGCTGCTTGTTGCAGGCAGCGCGCTAAGCCTTAGCCTGGCCACCAATATCGCGCGGCGCTTGTTCCGGCTGCCAGTACCGTGGTTCGAGCGCCGCCACATGGGCGACATACTTTCGCGTTTCCAATCCATTGCGCCGATCAAACAGTTGTTGACCGAAGTGGCTGCAATCGGACTCGTCGATGGGGTGTTGGCGATCGCGACCCTGTTTGTGATGTTTTTTTACAGCGCTGCACTGGCCGTGATCGCGTTGCTGGCGTTCGCTGCCTATTTTGCCGTCCGGATGTTCAGTTTTGCCGCGGAACGCGAAGCGCAAGAGGACTTGATTGTCACTGTCGGCAAAGAACAAACAACGTTGATCGAATCAATCCGCGGGATGACCACGCTGCGACTTTTTGGTCGCGAAGCGTTGCGCCATGCAGTTTGGCAATCGCATCTGGTTGATTCCATCAATGCCAACACGCGGCTGTCCCGGATCCGGATCCTGCAAACTGCCGCCAACCTACTGATCTTCACATTAGAAAATGTGATTACCGTCTGGTTGGCGATATCCTATGTTATCTCTGCGTCCGGATTCAGCATTGGCATGGTCTTCGCTTTTCTTGCCTACAAAACCCAGTTCATTGATAAGGCTTCGACACTGGTCGATCAGGCGATCGCCTTCAAGATGCTGGGCCTGCATCTTGAGCGGCTTTCGGATATTGCCTTGAGTGACGAAGATGATGCGTTTCACCAGCGCGGATCGACCGCCGACCTTGCGGGCGCGATTGAGCTGATCGGAATCGACTATCGTTATGGCCCCGCCGAACCACTGGTTCTTCGCGGTGTTTCGCTCAAGATTGATTCTGGCGAACATGTGGCAATCACCGGGCCGTCTGGTGGAGGTAAATCAACTCTAATCAAAATTTTGCTAAGCTTGGCGATTCCAGAGCGTGGAGAGATACTGATTGATGGAGTGCCGCTGAAGCAATTCGGGGCGGCGAATTTTCGCAAGCAAATTGCTGCCGTCTTGCAGGATGACAATCTATTTGCAGGATCGCTGGCTGATAACATTGCGCTGTTTGAAGAGAAAATTGATCAGGACTGGCTGGTGGAATGCGCCCAAGCTGCGGCCATTCATGACGATATCTTACTGATGCCAATGCAGTACGATACTTTGGTTGGGGACATGGGCTCAACGTTGTCGGGGGGGCAAAAGCAGCGCGTTTTGCTGGCGCGCGCACTGTATAAGCGTCCGCGTATATTGGTCATGGACGAAGGAACGGCACATTTGGATGCAGCGCATGAAATGAAGGTAAATTTGGCGATCAATCAGTTGGGCATAACCCGGATTATCGTTGCGCACCGTCAGGAAACTGTTGCTGCGGCAGATCGGATTGTAACTTTGGCCGAGGGAAAGATTCAACCTACTCCATTGATGACCTAAGGCGCATAGCCACAGAGTGTTGAATGTGCTTGGGTTCTGAAATTATTGGTTGTAAATTTAGAAAAAATAAGCTGATTCGGGCCGCTCCGTAGAACTTTGTGTAGAACCTTGTGCTAATGGAGGAACGATATGGGCAAGTTTACTGGATCTTTTTTTGATCCGCGGGATATATCCCAAATGCTGCGCAGACTGGTGTCTGAACTGACTGTCGGAGATATCTCAGGCGCAGGTTGGCGCCGAAAAGGCAAGCAATCTTCGGGTGTGCCGATTGATATTGTGGAACGCTTAGGCGGCGGTGGAAAGCAAAGCGCTGGCATTGGTGTCGATGTGATCAATCTTTTGCGTGACCTCAATGGTCGGCTCGATAAGTTAGCTGAACACAGTGGGGTTTCAACGGCAGAGCTTCGGCTCGCCGCCAGCCTTAGTGATGTTTTCCAGGCAGCCCGAGCAAGCGGCATTAGCCGTGAGACCGTTGCAACGCGCCTCAAGGATGAACTCGAACGCGCCTTTGCTGGTAAGTGAAACCCTCGAATATTGAAGGATCTATGTCAGATAGTTTCCGCTCCAGTCGGCAAGGTCTATGCATTGCCGACTGGACCAGGCGGCCAGACTATTTGATCAGACGGCTGGTTCCGCAGAGCTGCGTAATCGACATCTCAGCAGGTGCGCCCGCCCAGGCTTTGCTCGATGCTGTGCTAACCCGAGACCCGCAGCCCAACGCCATCCTTATACACATTGACGCAAGCCAGCCTGATGCCTTTATTCGGGGCTTCGATGATCTGTGTCGCGATGCCGGGGCGGCGGGAGTTGCGGTTTGGAATGGGGCCGTGCGCGATATCCGCAAGCGCAGCCTTCAGCAACGTCTGCAAGCCTGCGGATTGCCAACAGTTGCGGCTACCTTGGCCGGCGATCCGGGCGAGCGGGTCATTGTGAAGACAGATTTGAACAGCCGTGGGATTTCTGAGTGGTCACTGACCATGCAGGAACGCGCGCAACTGGGTTGGCCGCCGGCGCGCAAATCTGCACTGGATGGCCTCACGACTTATCAAGTCAAACCGCGCGCTGAAGTGCCGGGAGAGTGGTGGGATGATCCCGATCTGGCAATCGAGCGGTATGTCGAGAACCCTACGGATCGGATCGCGAGGGTGTACTTTGCAGGAGAACAGGTTTCAGTTTCGACTGGGCGGTCGGCTGGTCCAGTACGGCGTATGAACGATGCCGTTGACCGGTTTGACTATCTGGCAGATCGTTCGAGTCTGCTTGATCTGCGCGTGGCCGAGGTGATGGATCCAGCCACGCTCGCTGCGGCGCTATCAGCCTTAGCTTTCGCTGCCTATTGCGGCCTAGATTTTGGTGCTGTTGATCTCGTTTTTGATGCGGCCGGCTTGCCTTACATCGTCGATCTGAATTTGACGCCTTATTGGGGCAATGATGGCGGAGACGACAAGCTATTGGCACATCTTCGCAAAGGATTAGCATAGAGCGCCGCCGAAGTTTTGCCGCTGCAGGGTTCACGCTGTTTTTATGGGATCAGCAGACAATTGACTAGAGACTGCGGTACACATGTATTTAGAAAGGCGCGGTCAAGAACCGCAGAATCGGGACAACCATACCATAGTAGTGGCCGCCGTGTTGCCCCTGCAAGCGCATCTTCGCGCAATGCCGCCAGCGCCTTTGCCGTATAACTGGGATCCAGTTGGACCGGTAGATGCAAACCATTTAGGCGGCTGAGGCAAGCAGGATCAATCCGACCGAAACCAGGGGCAAGCCAATCCCTGATGTGCGGAAACGGCACGGCGACAGGTTCAGCCAAGGCGTGCTTCAGGATGGTCACTGCCTTGGCTTGGATCGCAGCTGGCGAAGGCGCTTGATCCTGTGCGACATTGACCAGCACCAGTTGCGTATTCCATCCTGTCGCGGCCAGACCTGCAAGCACCCCAGCGCCGCTATCGAATGAAGCACTGGCCATATAAAGCCGGTCGGGCGGATCAAATGCCTTTTTTCGCCAAAAGCGGTCCAGTTCGCGCACAGTTGCATAATGCGCCAATCCGGCTTGGATTGTAGCGGCTCCGAACGGCAACAGCTCCGGACGATCTCCGCCCGCAGCCAGGTGCGCGGCCAAGTTCTTCAGATATGGCTGGTCGAGCCGCAACGACACGTCCAGATCGACGGGCGTGATCGTGCAACCTGAAGCATGGACTAGGCTCAAGTTACGCAGCGCCTCAGCCGATAAAGGTTGTGGGCGAAGTACGGCATGTAGGCGAATGCCGTAGTCTCCTGCCAAGGAGCTTGCGGCCAACACTGCATTAGATCCGGCCCGGGCCGGCAAAACCAGTACCGTCGCGCCGCGACGAGCGGCCGCGCCGAGTGCGCGAACCATTGTGCGCGATTTTGTTCCGCCGATCCCAATGCGGTTCTGATCTTCGCGCCGTATCCACAGCGAATCCAGCCCTAACGCTGCTGCAACGACTGGCACAGCTTCGATCAAGTCGCCATCAAAAGCTGCCATCCCGCTGCCGTTACGCCGGTTGCTGTAAGTGGTAGAATTGAAACAGCGCGTGCTGGTGCGGGGTCAACTTCACTGACTGATGCAGGATCAATCCAGCAGCGTGCATGACGGTCTGATCCAGCAGGATTGGCGTATGGCCAACCAGCAGCAGGTGCCCTCCTGGTGCGACACACTGGCAAAGCTGCTTGAACAACGCCAATGCCTGGGAACTGGTGACGACATCAAGGTTCAGGAAGCGGCAAATCAACGCAGTGGCTTCGTTCTCGCCACATGCTGGTTCTGTTGCCGAACCGGTTCGCACGTCTCGGAGCCGGGTCCTGGCCAGCTGCGCCATCGGCTCGCTCAGTTCCTGTCCGCGCAGCCGACAGTGCGGTATGGCATCGCCGATTGCGGCAAGAAATCGCCCGGTGGAGCAGGCTGGATCGAACACCAGATCGCCCGGCTGCAAGATCGGAGCCAGCAACCGAATGGCAGCTTCGCGCATAAACCATTCATCATTATCCAAGCTTTCAGGCTCGGCTGCGCGTGCGCTCCAATAGGCTTCGGTTTGGACAGTCTCCGCCGCATCAACCAAGCGCCGCAGTGGATAGGTAAGCTCCGTGCGCAGGGGAGCGGCGCAAACCAGTGCCGCCACCTCTGCGCCGCTGATCGCGCGATAGCGCAAGTGATAACCCGTTTCTGTCGCGATCCACGTGTCCAGTTCACCTATAACATCGGCAAAGGCAACAAGGCACGAGCGATTCGCGGGGCGAGGATCGCCGAGCCGATATGCAATCGGCTCTTTCCAACCAAAGAACCGGCGTTGGCCAACTGTGATCACAAACAGGTTATAGGGCCGTTCATCGTAGCCAACCACCAACGTTGGCGTTGCGGTGATTGCGCGGCTCATGCTGGGATCGCTTCTGACAAAATATCTGCAATGGCATTGCGCAAGGCCGCAGCTGTCGCGGCAAGGGCTGGTTCGCGCATGATCGCATAGTGATCGCCCGCTACGGTAAGTGTTTGCAACGCATCACAGCGGCGGAGCCAACCGTTTGCTGGACCAAGATCAACGGTGACGGCGGGGTCTTGGTCGGCAGCCTGGATCAGCATCACCGGATGCGGATAGGGTCCAGCGTGTTGACCAAGCGCAAGGCAGGTATTGTTGATGATCTCCACCTGCAATGATTGCTGCGCTTGTGAATCAAGCTCAGCTAGCATTTCAATCTGTTTGACCGCGCCACTTGCAAAAACGAATGGATCTTTGCCGCAGCCGGCGAAGTTATAGCTGTCGATTAGAATGACGCCGGGTGGTGAGTCATGGCGGGCCATGATTGCAGCCATTTCAAGCGCGACGACCCCACCAAAGGACCATCCGGCCAGGATCACCCGCTCGCCGTCAAAGTGGTTTCGCACCCATTCAACATACAATTCTGCCATGCTGTGCAAATCGGCAAACGGTTCTTCCGCGCCAAACCGGGGATTTTCGATAGCCCAGACTGGCGGTCCATCCACTGCGCGTGCCAACGGATGATAAGCGTGGCAAAGGCCTTCGACGGGATGGATCAGGATCAACGGGGCACCGCTTCCTTCCGCCAAGCATCGCATGTGGCGGGCGCAACCGGTCTCTCCTGGCGTCAAGAGGGCCTCAGCAAAACCCGCCACGCTGGGAAACTTGAAAAACAACGGCACTCTGATTCCATCGGGTAATTCAAGGCGCTTTTGCAATTGTGAAACCAACCGCATTGCTGTCATCGAATGCCCACCGGCTTCAAAAAAGTTGGTTGTGCGCGATAGCGGAGGCACGCCGACCACCATTTCCCAACAGTCAGCGATGGCGCGCTCGACGTTGTTCGCAGGATTCAGCATCGGCAGGCGCGTAAGCCTAGCCGACGATAAGGGTGACACCGCAGCTAACGCGGTATAGTCGATCTTGCCGTTGTTGGACTGCGGCAAATCATGAGTGATCGTTAGCGTGTGGGGGACCGCCCACCGTGGCAGGTGCCGTGCCAACCAACTTCGCAAACCAGGTTCAGTCAGCGTGTCGTGAACGGAAGCTGTGGTTGGTACGACAAATCCACGAATTTCCACTGCGTCACCGGTTGCAAGAGCAATCACGGCTGCTTGCCGCACCAGCGGATGCGCGCCCAAGCTGCGCTCTACGGCGTCAAGCTCAACCCGGAAGCCGCGAACTTTAACCTGGCGGTCACCGCGTCCGGAAAAGTGCAACTCGTGCCCGGCTGTCCAGCAGCCTTTGTCGCCCGTGTTGTATCGCACACTGCCTGGCGGTCCATCGGGATTGGGCGTAAAGGCTGCTGCGGTCTGGCGCGGCATCCGCCAATAGCCTGCGCCGACCGGGCAACCGGCAATGTGAATCGTGCCCACCGCCTCTTCCCGGCAATGCCGAAGTGCTGAATCCAAGACCTGAATTGATGCTCCCGGCATGGTCCGGCCGAGCGCGATCGGCACGCTGAGCGCAGCGGGATCCAATCGGCCGTCAACCACTGAAACACAGGCTTCGGTGGGGCCATAGCCTTGAAAAATGCGCGCCTGCGGTGCTTTGCGGGCCAGTGCCTGGACGCGTTCTGCGGTCACTTGTTCACCGCCTGTGATCAGCAAGGAAACCGACTGCCAGGGTTCAGGTCGATCACCGAAGGCAGCGGCAAAAGTTGGAGTTGCGTGCAGGGCTGTAATCACATGTTCCGTCATCCGGTTATGCAAACGCGTCATGTCGATGACATCGTCATCGTCCGCGATAACCACGCTGCCGCCGCAGGCTAGCGGCCAGGCCAGTTCCCACAGTCCGATATCAAAACCCGGTGCAGCATTGGCCAGCAGGCGCGGTCGCTCCACGTTATAAAGATGCCGCGTCCATGCCACGCGGTGCGCAAATCCTATGGCCGGGATGATCACCGGCTTTGGCTTGCCGGTCGTACCCGATGTCAGCAGAATTGCAGCATTCTGCGCTGCCGGAGGTTTGGTGAACGTCAACCCCGGTTTAGATTCCGCTGGTGCAATCAAGGTTGCCAAGCTCAGCCATGACTGTGTCTGTTCGTCCAAACGGGATGCCGTTCGTTCATCAGTCAATAGCAACGGATCGCAACTGTCTTGCAGGATGGCACCGATTTCGGCGTCAGGCAGGGCAGGATTGATGACAATCGGCACCAATCCGCTGCGCCAGGCTGCCAGCACGGCAATCGCAAAGTGGACCGAACGGTGCGCGCAGATCGCAACGACCTGTTGCTGGGTTGCCGCCAAAAGTCGTGCAGCAGTTTGATCCACGACTTGGCGCAATTCGGCACGGGTCCAGGACTGGCCTTGGCCCAGCAGAGCCGGGAGTGCTTCAGACTGCGGGTCCACCGCGAGCACTTCGCGCAAATCGAGCGGCGGAAACAAATCTGACGGTTTGTTGATCTGATCCAGGGTGGCCGCCGAACTGGATAGCTCAAACGTTGCGAGCGTCGCATCTGGAAAGTCGATCATGCGATCCAAGAGGGCTAGATAATCGTCACGAATCGTCTCGATCTGCCCGGACGTGAAATGCTTGGTGTCGTAATTGAAGTGCACTTCAAACGGTTCGCCAGGCAATACGATCAAACCGATTGGGTATTCGGTTTTTTCATCACAGAAGCGGTCAACGAACTCAACGCCGGCAACCGCGCTGGTGGGCAGGTTTTCGTCGGGATAGTTTTCAAACGCAATCAGGCTATCGAACAATCGCTGGTCCGGGTTGGTTCGACCTTGCCAATGGCTGAGAATCTCTGGCAATGCCAGGGTTCCGTGGCGGTTTGCCGCAGCCAATCCAGTTTGCACGGACTGCAAAAAATCAGCCGCAGTTTGCAACGGATGGGCCTGAATACGCAACGGGATCAGATTTATGAACAGGCCAACCATGGCGTCCGACCCGGCCATTTCCGGCGGTCTGCCAGAGATTGACACGCCATGAGTAACGTCACTTGTACCGCGGCGCAGCCCGATCAAGAGCGACCACGCCGCTTGGATGAAGGCATTCGCAGTCAATCCTAAGGTGGCGCAGGCAAGGTCCAATGCAGCTTTGCGCTTGCTCGGCAAAGGCACCCGCAGCGTTGCGGCAACACCTTCATCATCGACTGAACACGACGAAAATGAACAGGCCTGGGCTCCGGCCAACCGGTCGCGCCAATAGGTCTGGGTCGCATCTTCTGGCGGGTGCGCAGCCAGCCAAGCGATGTAATCCCGGTACGGGCGAGGTTGCACCATCGCGGGGGCCATGTCCGGGCCTGCTTCAGCTGCAAAAGCCTTGGCAAAATCGCCCCAGATCAACGCCAAGCACCACCCGTCCAGCAAAATATGGTGATGAGTCCAGACCAGTACGTGACGATCTGAGGTATGGCGGATCAGCCGCAACCGCCACAACCCGGGCTTAGTCAAATCGAACGGCAAAGCGCGGTCATGATCGAGAAAGGCGGTAAGCCGGGTTTCAAAATCGGCTGCCGTGCGTTCACTCCAATTAAGGTATTCCACACCCTGTTCCAGCGACTCGGCAATCACCGCTAAGGGACGAGGCAGATCTTGCCAGCGATAGGCACTGCGGAGAATTTCATAGCGTTCACAAATAGTAACCCATGCGGCGGCAATATGTTGCGGGTTCAGCGGACCGCGCAATTCAATAATGTTCTGGTTGAGATAGGCGTCTGATTCCGGCCAGTACGCGGCCCGCATCAGCATACCTTCCTGGAGCGGAGCGAGCGGATAGATATCGTCAATCGCGCCGTATTGGCGGGTGAGTTGATCAAGTTGGGCCGTGGCGAGCGCAGCCAGCGGGAAATCACCCGCGATGCGTTGATTCACCCAGTCGATGGGAAGGTCCAGGTCAGCGGTAAGACGCGCTTTTAGCGCTTCAATCGCGGGAGCCAGCCAGGCGGCTGGATCTTTCGGCCATTGCACAAACAGCCCCTGCCCATGCCAAATTACCGCAACCTCTCCGCAGGCTACAATGGGTGCAGCAAGGTGCTGCGCGGTGTCAACAGAGGGCACATCGCCGCAGCGAAAGCGCAAAATGGTTTCACCCGGCGCGGCTTTGGATGAAGCGGCCAAAGGTTGATTGCGGCACGCTGCAACTGACGCCGCTGTGGCGCCAACGCTGACGGTCCAGTGGCTATAGCTGCCCAATCGTCCGACGGGTCGGTCCAACGCGATTCCAGCGCCATGACATGGTCCCCTGGATTCAGGGAGCCACGCGCTGAACCCAGCGACCGATGCTGCTTCAGACAAGGTAGCCAGCAGCTGCGCCGTGATCCAGTCACGATATCGTTCATGGCTTGCGGTGGTGCGCCAGCGATCAGGTGCCACGGGTAACGCTATCGTGACTGCTTGCTGATTATCAGCAGGCCAGATCAAGGGGCGATCAGGTGGCAACACCGGCGCAATATCCAGCATCGGTTGGCGTTCAATGCGGGGCAGCGGCCCAAGGCCGCGCAACCAATCCAACACCGGTTCCATACTGGCTTCGTCAGCACTGGCTGGATCGAATGCCATGACCACAGTGCCATCCGACAACCGATTTGCGGCCAAAGCAAGTTCAGGTGTTCGGGCGATCCGGAGTGCGGGGTGGTCGGCCGGCGCATCGCGCCAGTCCAGCGCGGCGTTGATTGGAACATCGGGACGAAGCGCAGCGGCAAGCGTCGCGGCACGTTCCACCAATGCAGCGTCGGCCCAGCCTGCTGGAACAATCAGCACAGGTGCGATGGCCAGCCGCTGCGACGGAGCAGCAGTACGGATCGCTTTGGCGTAAGCTGATTGGGGCAAATCAGTCAGATTGAGCGGAACCATCGCCGCAGCCAAATCGGCAAGAATCGGATGATCGAACACATCCTGCGTCTCTATTTTGAACCCTTCCGCCCGCAGCCGCGCGACCAGCCGGATCGCGGTAATGCTGTCTCCCCCCAATTTGAAAAAATGCGCGGTGGACGATTTGACCGGATGCCCAAGCAAGACACTCCAAATGGCGGCCAATTGCGCGGCGGCTGGCAGCAGTGGAGTTTCATCGGACGCGGAGTCACGCAGATGGCTCTCGGCAATTGCCCGCAAGGCGCGTTGATCGGCTTTGCCGTTGGCAGAAACCGGCAATCGTTCCAGCGTAAAGATGCGCGCTGGAACCATATAGGCGGGCAGCGCGTTGCCCAGCCTGGCCAGCACTGCATCTTCATCAATTGGCGTAGGCGCGATGACGAAGCCGATCAGCACAGTTTGGCCGCTTGCCATTGCAATTGGTTCAACCAGACACTGGGTCAGCCCGGTCACCTCGACCATTCGGCTTTCGATTTCGCCAGGTTCGATCCGCAATCCACGCAGTTTTAGCTGGCGGTCATTGCGCCCCATAAACCGCACCATCCCTGCGGCGTCCCAGGATCCCAAATCGCCGGTACGGTATAGCAGCGCACCGGGCTGGTCAGTGAACGGGTCCGGCACGAACCGCTCGGCCGAGCTGCGGGGGGCCTGTAAATAGCCGTTGCCGACAGGCACGCCGCCGATGTAAATCTCGCCTGCGGCACCAACCGGAACCTCGGCCAAATGCGTATCCAGGATCCGGATTGTGCAATTCTGAATTGGCGCACCGATTGAAACGTCGTGTCCCAGATCCGGTTTCACCGCCCAGCCGGTGACGTCGATTGCAGCTTCGCTTGGCCCATAGTAATTGTGCAACGCTATCCTAGGAAAAGCGAGCACGGCTTGCGCGGTTGCAGCCGGCAAAGCTTCGCCACTGGCGATAATGCAGCGTAGCCCCGACGGCAGTCCAGCCTTCGCGGCGGTCACAAATTCACCCAGCTGGGACGGGACAAAGTGGCTAATGCTGATCAGGTGGCGAGCGAAGAAATCTAGCAGTGCGAGGGGTTCACGCCGAAGGTTGTCCGCTGCAACATGCACTGTGGCGCCTGTCAGCAAGGGCAAGAGCTGTTCCCATACACTGACGTCAAATCCGAAGGGCGTCTTGTGACAGACCTGATCAGCAGGTGTTATCGCAATGTCGCGGGCCATCCACTCCAGCCGGTTGATCAATGCGGCATGGTTGTTGATCGCCGCTTTGGGTTTGCCGGTGGTTCCGCTGGTATAGACAACGTAGCACCAATCCTGCGCGCAGCGCTGCGGATCGCGCCAGACGATGGTTTGCGGGAGCTGCGCGTCGCCATCGGGAGGCAGAACCAGCATCGCTGGCGCAGACTGGCTCCACGCCCGCTGGGCTTGTTCGGCATCTAGCAACAGCGCGGCGCAGGCGCTGTCGTGCAGGTACATGGCGATCCGGTCATCAGGCAACGCTTGGTCAATCGGCAAGGCGACGCCGCCAGCGCGCATTGCGGCATAAAGCGCCATGACTCGCGCCGGAGATGGCGCCATGACAATTCCCACGATGCTGCCGCGGCCAACACCATGCGCTTGCAGCCAGCCCGCTAAATCCTCGGCGCGTTGCAAAAAGGTGCCGCGATCCAGCACCAGCTCACCGAATTGGCAACATGCGGCCGTTGTGGCGAGATCGGCAGATCGAATCAATTCATCAACCAGCCCGTCTGAAAATGGCGCTGCCGTGGTGTTAAAACGGGCAATAGCCGCGCTGGCATCAGCATCGGCGGTGAACAGATCTGACAGGTCATCAAGCACCGTTCGGACTCTCCTCAGCGGCAGGGCGGTTTAGATTGGCAAAATGGCGCAACACTTTGGTGAGTGCCGCCAGCATGGCCTGTGCTTGCGCGCAAGACGGGCTATCATCCGGATGGAGCAGTTCAATTGTCAGCACTTCATCCGGCAGCAGCACCAAGGTGAACCGCGCTTCACCCTCTTCGCGGGCAGTATGCACATGCAGAAAGCCATCCTGACCGAGTGGCACACCTGTGCGATCACCGGGATAGTTTTCAAACACTACCAGCGTATCAAACCGTTGATCGAGGTCGGCCTCGCGCAGCGATTTGGCCACTGCGAACGGGGAAGCTGCGGCAATCTGCATGGTTTGAGTCAGGCTGGAACGGACCAACCGCAACAAGTCGGTCAGCGAACGACTGATTGCAAAGCGCAACGGCAGCACATTCATGCACAGCCCCACTGTTACGTCGATCTCAGCTAGTTCTTCCGGACGGAGCGAGGCAATAAAATGGAACATCCCCGCGCTATCCCCGTTGCGCTGCGCATCCACGATCCCGCAGGCGGCAAGGCAGAGTTCAAACAGCGTAACTTTGGCACACCGGGCCTGATTGCGCAGGGCAGCAGTGGTCTGGCGATCCAGCTGGGCCACGGTGCTAACCCGCGTCGCGCTGATTGCTGTTCGGGCACGCGGAAATTGACCGCGCGGCCAACTATCGATGAGGCGCTGCGCCGCCAGATCCAACTCAGATCGCGACTGCCGTTGCCACCATTCCGCAAACGACCGGATTGACGGTGCGGGGCTTGGCAGCGGTGCCTGTGCAAGCCGCGCGGCATAACAAGCGGCCACTGTTTGGGTGACCAAGTTTAGGCTCCAGCCATCCAGTACGGCGTGATGGTGCGACCAGACCAGCCGCCAGCTTTCTTCACCTTGAAGCAGTGCAATCCGGCTCAGCGGTTGACCCGCGGCAAAGCGATCCAGCAAGTCGTTCGCTAAGTATTCAGCAAGCACCGCTTCAGCGGGCATGCTTTTGTCTGCGATGCGCATTACCGGGATGTCAACCGCAGCACTGGCTGGCATGATTGCAAGCGTCGGCAGCGGTTCGTCAGGCGTCAGGTTGAAGCACAGCCGCAAAGCGTCATGCGCAGTGTGCGCGTCTTGCCAAGCGCGCACGAGCAAGTCCGGATTAAATCCTCCGACTGGTTCAAACACGATCTGCGTGTGATAGGCGGTTTGCGATTTTCCCGCAGTGGCAGCCAAAACCATTGCCAGTTGTAGCGGCAGCGCCGGGATCGGCTCTGGCCCGTTCGGCGCGTGCAATTGTGCTGCAACTGCCGCACCGATCCGCTGCAATTCGGGTTCCGACCAGGTTGCATCGCTGGCGAGCGTCAGCGTCCATCCGGTGATGCCCTCAGCCAGCTCCATGGCGAGCGGGTGGACGGGCGCAACGTCCGCCCGCAGCACCGTCCAATTCGCCGCTAGGTCGGATCGCGCAGCGATGTTTACCAACACTGTAATGGCTGCATCACGGGCGCCCGGCAATCCAAGGGGATCGGAGAAGCCGAGTTGTGCAGCCCCGCCTGCAAATTCAGTGAACCAACCGATGATGCCGGTTTCGTCGCCCGTTCGGCCGTCCTGCTCGGCTGCGATTACAATTTTCCTGCCCGCCGTTTCACGGGACAGTACGCGCACAACCGCATCCACAAACGCGGCTTGAGAAACCTTCGCACCAGGCAAATTGACGCTGGCAAGTGCTGAGCGCGCCCCTGTGGCAATCGTGCTTCGAACCCAGGCGAAGGCAGGATCGCGGCGGCGGCAACTCGTCGAAAATGGGGGAACCCCTGACTGGCAGTTTGCATCCGTAGCAAGCGCTTGCTGCAAATCCTGTACCAGCGTGGCCCAGCTGCCAGGATCAATCGCCAGATGGTGGACCGCCAGGACGGCTTGGGGGGTCGGGCCCGCAATCCAGGCGGCACCAAGCATCCGGCCTTGGGCCGGTTGAACTGCCGCTATTGCCAGATCCAGGCCCGCGTTCTGGCTTGCCGCCGCTGGGGATGCAGGGCGGTACGGAGCAGCAAATTCACACCGCCATCCGGCATCCGCGCGCGTCACTGCCAGGCGGAGCGCGTCGTGATGGATGATCAAGGATGCAAGCGCGTCGGCCAGCCGAGCCGGTCCGATCTCCGCCGCCAGATCAATCGCTATCGCCAGCACATCCTGCTCGCCAAATTCGGTGGTGCGCGCCAGCCAATCCCGCGCTGCCGGTGCCAACGGGGCGGGGTCGCCGGGTTCAGCCGGATGAAAATCCGGCGCGCGCTGGCCTCGATCATCAATCAGTGCAATTAGGCTTTGCGGGGTCGGGTGGCGAAAAATGTCGGCAATCGAGAGCGCAATTCCGGCACGAGCAGCACGAGCGACCATTCGGATTGCCGTCATCGAATCACCGCCAGCGGCAAAAAAATCAGTTACCGGACGCACCGGCTGATCCAGGATTTCGGTCCAGATCTCGATCAGTATCCGGAGCCGGGGATCGTGTGTGGCGTGCTCGGACAAATCGGTTTCGTCCGGCGCTTGCGCTCCAGCCAAGACCACCAATTCGCGCAGCGCGGCGTAGTCTAATTTTCCGTTAGCTGTAGTCGGAAGCTCTGCAACAACCAGAATCCGGCTCGGCACGGCCGCCGCATGAAACCGCGCGGATAGGTGTTCGCGCAAGTGGCTGGGCAGATCCGCTGGCGCTTCGGCGCGTCCTCGGTTCTGTCGAACGACTGCGACCAAAGCGGCAGTGCCGCCGCGCTCAACGGCAAAGACTGCTGCCCGCGAAACGTCTTGATGATTTTCCAACGCGGCTTCAACGGCAGCCGGTTCAATCCGTACGCCTGAAATCTTTAGCTGGCGATCAACCCGGCCAAGGTGGCGCAGGCTACCATTTGCTCCGATAATCGCACGGTCGCCGGTGCGATACTGACGTCCACCCGCCTGCAAACTGGGTTCAAAACGATCGGCTGTGCTGCGTCCGTCGCGAAAATAGCCAGCAGCCAAGCTCGTACCAAAGACGATCAGGTCGCCAGCTATTCCGCGTGGCAAGATGTGCCCGAAGCGATCACAAACGGCTAAGCCGGACCCATTTACTGGCACGCCCAGCGAGAGGAAGTCTTGCGTGCAATCGTTCGCATCAATCCGCGAACTCGCGACGAAGATGGTCGTTTCGGTTGGGCCGTAACAATGCTGAAAAGCGATCCCCAGTGCCAATACCCGCCGGGCCAAGTCCACGGAGACAGTATCACCCCCGCACATGACCAGCTTGATCCGGTCCAACACCGCTGGCGTGGCCAGGTCAAGAAACGCTCCCAACAAGGCTGGGACGAGATGCAAATGCGTCGCCCGCTGGCGCTCTGCAAACCGTGTCAGATCGATCGGATCTGTGGTTTCGTCAGCGATTAACAGATCCGCACCGCACAACAGCGGATGCAGCATCTCAAACAGGGCAATATCAAACCCTGGTGTTGCAAGATGGAGAAACCGGTCACTGCGGCTCATTGGCAGCGCGACTTGGGCCCAATTGAGCAACGCCTCCAATCCTGGCCAAGCCACCAAGACCAGTTTGGGTGTGCCCGTGGTGCCAGAGGTAAACGCGCCATAAGCCGTGTTGGCATCCTGACTAGGAGCATCCATAGCTGCGCAGCGTGTCACCGTGGGAACGGTCGTGGCGGCATTGGCGTGAATCTGAAATGCTGCACCGGAAACCGCGCGCATTCCGGCTTGCGCGGCGGGGGGCAGCGCTGGATTAATCAGAATTGGAACCGCCCCGATCGACCAGATTGCTAACAAGGCCGCAGGGTAAGCCGGACAGCGCGGCAAAGCGATTTCTACACTGTGTCCGCAGATTGCCCCCGATGCGCTCAGTTCAGCCGCTAACCGTGCCGCCAACGCCAAAACGTCCACGCCGTTCAACTGCTGCGCCGGACCGATGACGCAGGCCGCCGCACGGTCCTTCAATGCAGCAACCAACCGCTCTGGCAGCGGCTGTGGCTCGGGATGACGGTCGGGTTGGTACAAGCGCGAGCCGTGCACGGTCGTGCCGTCGCTTGCCGCAGTAAGCGCCAAATCAGACTGAGGTGCATCCGGTTGGCAGCGCAACTTCGCAGAAAATTCGGCCAAGGACTGGGCCCAGCCGTTTAGAGTCGCTTCGTGATATAACGTCCGCCGCCCGCGAAGCTGGTATCGGGCAGAGCCATCCGCCGTGATCGTTGTCGAGATTTCCAGATCAGCCCGCACTGTTGTGATTGCTTGGGGCAAGGCTTGTGCAGGCGCACCAGCAAAATATGGGGGGATCGTCGCGCGCTCGTCAATCAGATCGAACAACACCGAAAGTCCGCCACGACCAACTGTACCGCGCGGTAAAACTCCTGCGAGCTGTGTTGAATCGATCTGGCGGTGATCCAAGACCCACCCAAGTTCCTGGCGAACGGCTTCACATAAGTGCAAATAGGTGGCTTCCGGGAGCACTTGTATCGTCACCGGCAAGGTTGTCATCGCCAGTCGCACACCAGTTACGGGTTCAAGCCGAACTGGGGTCCACACCGTCGCGCCGTTCTCCCCGCAAACCCGTGCCAGCCAAGCGCAAACGGCGGTGAGACTGCTAACGAACGGCGTGGTTCCTGGTGCGTCACCACTGCCAGCATTTGGTCCGTTTGCCCGGCATGGCGCGGTTTCAAACGCTGTCTCAGTTCCAGCCAAATCTGCGGCTTGGTCTGCCGCCGGTTGCGATGCAGGTAGCGCAGTAGCATAGCACGCGGCCAACCGAGATTGCCATTTAGCCTGCAAATCCGGCGAATGGTCAGGCGGCAGCGGCACATGGGATTCGCCCAGATATTCGCCAGCCGTGTCATAGGCCCGCGCCAGATCGCTGAGCAGCAACGCGATCCCCGCCGCATCACACGCCATATGCGATGTTTCAAGGGCTATGGTCGTGCTGTTAGTCGCTTGATCAAGCGTCATTTCAATCCGGGTAGCTGGCGTGCACTGCTGGGCAATTGGTTGCCAGCAGAGCGTGCCGTCGCGCTCAGTGATCTGTGCTGACAATAACCGATGCCGCTTCAACACGGCGGCTACAGCTGCCGAAAACCTTGCATGGTCCAGCACCGCGTTAACGCGCCACGCTGCGGCGATCCGATACGCTGACTCGTCTGCCTGCCGCACAGCGTCGAGATATAGGGCTGTTTCATAGGGGCTGACCGGCCACGATCCTGATGCAGTGCTTTCACGGGCCAATGCACCACCGGTTTGACCTTCGGCTGGGTAGCGACCGGGCTGGGCCGGGGCAGGCGGCGCCCGTTCAATCGCATCCGACATCGCTTGAATGCCGGTGTCGGCATAGAGCACGCTCACCGCGACGGCTTTATTCAGGCGTGACCGGATCAGACCAGCCAGCAGCAGGACCGTCAGCGAACTGCCGCCAAGCGCCAGAAAATCGTCATCAGACTTTGCCGACGGTTGGTGCAGGACTTCACGAATCAGTGCCAGCGAAGGCGATTCGACGGCGGATGGTTCCGCTGCGGATGCGCTGTTTGCGTCCGTGAGCATGGCGGCAAGCCGGTGCCGATCCACTTTGCCGCGATCCGTCAGCGGCAGCGCGCCGAACCGGATTTGTGCTGGGCGCTGCCAAGCGGGCATCGCCGCGATGAACGCGTCCAACTTCGAGGCGATTTGAGGGTTCCGCGGCGCACCAATCCAGAGGCGTGGTTTTGCGCCTGGCAATGCCGGAACGTGAACCGCCACCGGTGCCCCAGTAATCTGGGCGAACTGTTGCTCGACCCGGTCAATTTCAAACCGGCGGCCGCCCAGCTTTACCTGGCGATCGACCCGTCCGATGAACCCGATTTGGCCATCACTGCGCGCCCGCACCTGATCGCCAGTGCGATACATAATGGTGCCTGCATTGGCATAAGGGTTGGGAACAAACCGGTCTGCGGTATCTGCCGGGCGGCCCAAATAACCCCGCGCGAGCGCTGAACCCGTCAGATACAGTTCGCCCACGCAGCCAGGCGGAGTGTGTCGTCCATGCCGGTCTAGCACGTACAGTACCGACCCGGGCCGTGCAGCACCGATCAGTCCCGCAGGAGCATTGGGTGCCAAGGCCTGAAATGTAACCACGATTGTCGCTTCGGTCGGACCATAGCTGGTGCAGATACTGGCACCATTCGGTCGCGCCAGCTCCTGCCACCGCCGCAAGGGCTCTGTTTGGTATGCCTCTCCGCCGATCACGATCAAGCGCAACGCCGAAGGCCAGGTTGCGCCTGCCAGGTCAAATGCGGCAAGGCTGAAAAAACCGGTCGGCAAATCGGCCACCGAAACACGGCTCTCCGCGCAAAACTGCAACAGTGCCGCTCCGCCTTGCCCGGCCGCCGCATTGCGCAACACACTTGTGCCACCGGCGCGCAAGACCGGCAGCACTTCTTCCAGCATCGCATCAAACGCCATGGCGCAGAACTGCAATACGCGATCTTTGGCTGTTAGGCCAAAAGCTTGCTCGGCCCAGGCTGCATGGCGGACGATCGTATCAAAGCCAAGCAACACCGGCCGGGCAGCTCCGGTTGAACCCGAGGTGTAGATAACCACACCGGCGCAGTCCGATTGGTCGCCGCCGCTGTCGCTGGCGCTGTCGCTGGCGCTTGGCGCGCGGGCCAGAATGTTGGCAATGGCTTCGCTGCCATCAAGCTGGCGCACATCGGATTCCACCCCACACACGGCGGCCATTTCGGCGCTGACCGATTGCAGAAACGCGGGTCCGGCTTCGGCATCCAGCAAGGCTACCGTGCGTCCGTTATGCAGCAGACCCAACAACGTGATTACAATCGCCGGGTCGCGGCGCATACACAAGCCGATCACGCCGCTGGGAGCAGCCATCGCCCAACTCGCCACGCGCGCCATGCCTTGCGCCAGCTCGGCATAGTTCACGTTGTGCCCAGCGCACCCGGTAATGGCGATGTCCGCTGGCCGAAGGCGCGCGTGGTCAGCAAGGACCGAAAAGAACGCGGGCACCGCAGCGTCTGCGTGTCCGGTTGTTGGAGAGATCGTCGCAAAGGCCTCGTCGAGCGATATCGCCTGGCCAGTTTTTGCCCCGGCCAAGCGCACCAAGGCCATCACCAGTAGATCAATCAAAGCGGCTGCGGCACCGGCATCGATCTGCGCCGGATCGTAGTCAAGCGCCAGCACAAGCGTTCCTGCTTGCTGCTGTGCCGCCAGGCTAAGTGGTGTCCGTCCGGGGTACGGTGCGGCTATTCCCAGCTCCGCCCAACCCGCATCAAGACCTGCCACACAAGCATCGTGCCAAGCAAACAGCATTGCGAATTCTTGAGCTTTTCCCATCGCTGGGTGCCAACGCTGCTCATAGGAATCGAGGAACTGGTCGCGCCAATCGGTCAAGAACGCCTGACATGTGGTTTGCGAACTAACCGGTGCCGTTACGCCGATGGTCCCAATGAAGCAGCCCAACAGCTCAGGATCGGCCAAACCGTCCCGCAGCGAGACGGGGATGCCCATCACCGCACCGTCTGAATCGCGGCACCGGTCCAGCGCAATCTGCGCCATTGCTGCAACCACTTGCTGCTCGCTGACCCGCAGTGCTTGCGCCCGCTGGCATAACGCTTGCCATGCAGAACTGGACACGGCCCGCGTAAGCCGCGTGATCGAAAGGTCAGCAATTGGAGCGCCGCCGGTTGCGGCCATGGCAGCTCCTGTGTCCACGCGCCGAACGGCCGCGGCACTGCACGGCTGAGCCCCATCCTGCTGCGCCTTGTTGATCGCGGCGATTGCGGCGGGATAGCTGCCAGGCGGTGAATTGGGTTGACCGCAATATCGCCGCGCAGCCCGCCGGACCAGCGCTTCTAAGCCCGGCCGATCTGCGATGGCGTGGTGGCAGGCAAGCCAGACAACATCGTGCGCGGTGCAGGGCCGCACGCTTATCAATCGGTCAGAGAAGTAGGCCGGGGCCTGATCGAACGCGATTTGCATTGCCGTTTGATCAGGTTCGACATCGGCGATCCGTTGCATTCCGAAGTTTGCCGCCGGGGCCTGCTCGTTCTGCAACGTAATCCGCGCCGCAGGTTGCAATGCGAGTTCGGCAACCAGCGCCGCTACGAAGCCGCCGCGATCGACTTCGCCACGCAACGTGACAGGGATCTGAAGGTAGTTGACATTCGGCGAACCAAGCGCAAGTTCATCAAAGACCATGGCCCGCTGCATTGAAGTCAGCGGCAGCCATTGTGCACTGTCCGGTACTCCACTTGTTGCCGGGCCGGTTTCGAGAATGCGCATATCAAGCATCAATACAACCATATTGCATGATTGCCTGATCACAGCAATACAGCCACAACGCGGTTGGCTTTACCGCGATAGGCGGATTTATATATCGTGCGAAAAATGCAGCAGTTCTTTTTACCTTATGCGCTGCCATGCCTGTTTATTGCGGCAAGTTGTTCAGCAAATGCGCCCGATCAGTCCGCAATAGAGTGTGCAGCCGTGCATGATCTGGCGATTACGACGGTGACTGCCGATCTGATGGCGGAAGATGCAGAAATTTCCGGTGCACTTGGGGCGTGCGTGGGGAGTGCGAGCGGGTTGGCCTGTGCCAATGGTGATACGCCGATGGCAATGCAAAGTGTTATGAAGCTTTTGGTCGCAATCGCGGCCTTTGAACTGGTCGATACAGGGGTCTTGGCCCTGCATGACACGATCAGTGTCAAGCCAGCCGATCTGAGCGTTGAGGTGCAACCACTCGCCAAAATCGTGCTCGCTCAAGGCGGCGCTGACTTTACACTGCTCGATTTGATCACGCGAATGGTGACCGAAAGCGACAGTGCCGCCACCGATGTGCTGATTGAACGGATCGGCGGACCACAAGCGGTCGAAACGCTGATCAGCCACCGTGTAAAAAGCGGCATCCGCCTAGACCGGTACGAACGCGATCTGCAATCTGAGACTTCCGGTCTTGCGTGGCGGCCCGATTTTGCCAATCCAGAAACCTTTGCTGCTGCCCGCAACGCTCTAACCGCCGCGCGAAAGGAGGCCGCCAGGCTGGCGGCGACCACTGACCCGCGAGACCGCGCCACGCCGCGCGCCCTGGCGAACCTGCTCGTCCAGCTGGCCGAAGGTAAACTGCTCACCCCGCAATCGACTACACGGTTGATTACGATCATGGAGCAGACTCGCACTTTTCCGGATCGCTTGAAAGCGGGCGTGCCAGCAACCTGGCGCGTGGCGCACAAGACAGGAACCAGCCGGACGGTTGCGGGGATCACTGCGACGACCGCTGACGTTGGCATTCTTACCGCCCCCGATGGGGTCAGGATGATAGCGGTGGCACTACTCACAGAATCGCCTGCATCTGCCCCGCTTCGCGCGCAATCGCTGGCGGACGTGGGCAAACTTGCAACTGTGTTGCACGCAAAACTGGCGGTTGCGCCGCGTTGCGGCAAGCAGGACCGCTAGACCATGGCAAATCCGACGTGCCTGCCGCAAAGACTTGAAGCGAACGACCTGTTGCGCAGCGAGTCCTATGCGGCAATGGATATCCTGAACGGTGTGGCTGAACGGTTTCCCGGTGCCGTTTCGCTGGCAGCCGGCCGTCCGCCCAGTGCGTTTCTTCCAGCCTCTCGCACAGCGGAACTGTTGCACCTGGCGGTCCGTTCTGCTGCGCTTCAAACCGGAGATCCGCTGGCGACTGCAATCGGCCAAGCTTGGATTCGCTTCGGCCAATATGCCGATACCGATGGAATCATTCAGGATGATCTGCGCCAACTGTTGCACAAGCTTGAAGGCCTTGACGATCCAACGCTGGACATCCGTGTAACCAATGGCATTCAAGAAGCCTTGCTGGTGGAATGTGCGCACGCGGCAGCGCAAAACGGGGCAGTGCTCAGCTTCGACCCGGTCTATGCCGGATTGACGGGGGCTGCGGCAGCAACCGGGCTGCCGCTTTATGCCATACCCCGGGGGAGCGATCCTGCCGAAGCTATTGCGGCAGCGGTGCACTTGGCGCGCAAGCATACAGCCGGACCGCTCTTGCTGTATGTGATCCCCGATCACGATAATCCAACTGGAACCTCGCTCAGCCTGGCTGAGCGGCATGACCTTGTTGCGCTTGCGCACCGCGAACAGTTGATTGTGCTGGAGGATACGGCTTATCGCCTGTTCAATTACGATCACGCGCGACAACCCTCGCTGTTCGCCCTCGCGCATGCGGACACTGCGGTCATTTATCTGTCGAGCTTTTCGAAGACACTGATGCCAGGCGTTCGGATTGGCTTTGCCGTCCGGCGCCGGGGTGGCCAGTTTGATGCGCCCTATCTGGCTGCCCTGACCAACTTGAAAAGCTATATCAGCGTTACGTCTGCGCCGCTTGCTCAGGCCATAGTATCTGGCTTCTTGCAGGATTGCGGATACGATCTTGACCAAGCAAATCAAGCAAAGCGTGCGCATTGCCGGGCCAATCGCGATGCATTGGCGGCAAGGCTTCAGGCTCTACTGCCAGCGGCGCACTGCACGTTTCGGATTCCTGAAGGTGGCTTCTTCCTGACCCTTGATGTCGGTATGGACTGTGGCAGGGCAGAAATGGAGCGCGCCGCTCGCGACTATTCGGTGATTTTCATCCCGATGGGTTTGTTTTCACCAACCGGGCAAGGGCGACGGCAGATTCGCCTGTCCTTCAGTGCCGGATCACCCTCTGACATGGCCACCGGCGCAGAACGCTTGGCCGCATTTCTCGCCGACCAGGCCAGCTAATTAGCAATTCGTCACATAGCCGAATAGTCATCCGGTGCCTCGCGGTTTGCTGCCCGAAATTTTTCGAAGTTCTGTTATATAGAAATTCCGAGGATAAATCTTACGCTCGCATGAACTCAACATAATAAATATATTATTAGATTCAGCCCCTTCTATTTGTGAGGCGTATTCTATTTGATGAGATTTGTGATTGGTGCTATTTAAATGTATCTTGATTGAATCTTACATCGGTAATGGGAGGCTCTCATGAAGGGTGAACTTACGACGGATGATTTCGTTGCGCTGTATCGCAAGGCTTCGGGTGATCGCAATTCAGCACTGCAAGCCTTGGCGGTGGAAGCCGCGCAGCAATTTAGTGTCGCAGAAGGAATGCGCGCCTATGCGGATGAGGCGGCTCGGCTAGTCGCCGATGAGGCAGCGTTGGGCGAATCTTTATCTATCAGGTTGAGTGAGGCTGCGGTTGGTGAAGCCCTCGCAATTGAAGCTGGAGAAACAGTTGCGGCCGAGGCTGCGGCGTCGCAGGTCGGTGAATTCGGCGTGGGTGAGGCGGTTGCGGTAATGGCAGCCGAAGCCTTGGCAGCGGAGGCTGCGGTTGGTGAGGCGATGGCCGCGGAAGCGATGGAGACCGCGCAGTCGATGCACCAGTTTCTGAGCAAGATCTGATCCTGCATAACGCACTTTGTCAATGACCGTGCAAGCGCGTTCGGCTGCTGTCGAGTTCCGGGATCGGCTGGCGATCCAAACCGTTGCCTGGTGCCGTGCGCAATCTGCGTTCTATCGGCAGCATTGGTCTGAAATGCCCACATTCGGCGGGCTCAGTGACTTGCCGAGCTTGCCGATCTTGCGCCGCGAAGACATTGCACAGCATCATAGCGCGTTGCTTTGCGATCCCGGAGCACCGGCTTGCGTCCAGTATACCACTGGAACCACGGGCACGTTCCTGCCGCTTTATCGCAGCCACGCGGAAGTGGCGTTTATTCAAGACTTCTACACCCGCAAGCTGCGCGATCAGCCACTTTCCGCCGGAGCGTTGCAGCCGCTGCATCTGGCGTTGACCAGCGCTTATCACGGGTCAGCGACACCAATTCCCAGTGCTGCCTATATCGTCACAGCCGGGGTTTATGATCGGACTCAAGCGCAGCAGGCGGCAAATTTGCTGCAAACGTGCTTCGCTTTTCCGGGCGTGGAACCGCAGATATCTGTCGTCGTGGGCGGCGATTTGCTGGTCAAGGCGTTGACGGCTTACTTGATCGAAAACGGCATAGATCCCGCCGCACTGGGTGTTCGTTCGCTGGTGTTTACCGGCGGCTACACCACCACACGTACCAAACAGCTGCTTGCCCGCCTCTGGCGCGCCTCGGTAATTGACCGGTTCAGCATGTCTGAAGTGTTCGGCGGCGCGGTGCAGGTCGTGCCCGGTGGGCCGTTCCTGTTCGACACCGAAGTCATCGCAGAAGTGCTCGATCCCGGCACTCTGCAACCAATTGAACGCGGTATCGGGGCGCTTGTCATGACCAGCCTGTATCCCTTTTCCCAAATGATGCCGATGGTGCGCTATTACACCGGCGATCTGGTGGAAGTGGTGAGTGGAAGCCAATTCGACGCCGACTTGGCAGTCCGGTTTCGCGGCCGCGAACGACGTTCAATCATCGAGACCGGGCCGCTGGGAACCGTCCCGCTGTTGCTGGCGGCTGATCTTTACGATGTCCTGGAAGCGCTCCCTGATATCGCCGCCTCGCCGCGATTTGTCGGTCTGGCCAGCGCTTCGGCGCTCGAATTCGTCGGCAAGCTGCACTACGGTCTGGAGCATGACCGCGATCCGGCGGGCCAGGTGACGCGGATCACGCTGACCCTGGGCCTGCGCTATGCACCGTGGTTGCATCCAGATCGGGTTGCCAGCATTGCCACGATCATCCGAGCCGCCTTGTACGAACGGGCACCGGCCTTGCGCGAGCGCGTGCAAACAGGCAGCTTGGAACTGGTGATTTCACCGTTAACGGGCGACCAAGTCGCTCCATTCACCATGAAGTAGCCCGGTGGCCAGCAAACATCTACGGCGACTGCATCTGGTCCGCCATGCCGAATATATTGGATATTCGCGCAGCACCGCCCAGTTCATTGGCCGGACAGATCCGCCGCTTTCCAGTGCTGGCCAGGATCAAGCCAAGGCGTTTGGTGCCGCGAATCCAGACCTTAGCGGCATTCCGGTTTTTTCCAGCCCGGCCCAGCGCGCACGACAAACCGCCGAATTGGCGCTGCCCGCAGCTACAGCGCAAATCACTCCATCCGCGTTGGAGGGAGACTTTGGCGCATTGGAGGGGTTGACCGCGGCCGCAGCACTTCGCCTGTTTCCGGAACACTTTGCAGGCGCATCGGCGGCGTCCCGGTTTGACTACCGGGCCTTTGGCGGCGAGTGCCTGGCCGATCTGGTGTGCCGGGCCGATGCACTGCTGCACGAACTGCGCGATCACCACGAAGCTCTGGTGTTCAGTCATGGAATTTTCCTCAGCATATTGGCCCAGCGCGTGGTCGGCCAGGCGAACGCTATGGTTCCGCCGTTTGACTTGTGTATGCGGCTCAGCTTGCATCAAGCCAGAGTTGGCACATGGACGATCCAGCCCTGATCCGCGCCGCACCGGTCTGCATCACACAATTGCCGCCGAACCCTGATAACGCTAAACAGGTCGCTTGCGTTTGCGCAGCGGACGGTATGGAAGAAGGACAATTGATGAGCGAAAAGACCGACAAGCGGCTCAATCGGCGGCGCTTTTACAAGGCCGACCAAGAAGCTGCCTTCGCGGAAGCGCAGCCGCACACCACGCCCCAGACACAGGATGTTTCTGGGGCGGCCTATCGCGATACCGATTTCCTGCTGCGCGACGAACTGCGCCCGGTGCGGTTCCAGCTGGAGCTGCTGAAGTGCGAAATGCTGTTGGAAGAGGCCAAGATCGGCTCGACTCTGGTCTGCTATGGCTCAGCCCGGATCCCTTCACCGGAGGCGGCGCAGGAGGCGCTGAAGACCGCAACCACGCCAGAGCGGATGGCCGTGGTCGAACGGCTGGTAGCCAATTCAAAGTATTATGACGAAGCGCGGCAACTGGCACGGATTGCCAGCGAATGCGCGATTGTTGAAAACGGGATGCGGCAATTCGTGATTTGTTCGGGCGGCGGCCCTTCGATCATGGAGGCGGCCAATCGCGGCGCGCAGGACGTCGGGGCCGAATCGATCGGGCTCAATATTGTCCTGCCGCATGAACAAGCCCCCAACGCCTATGTCACCCCGCATTTGTCGTTCCAGTTCCACTATTTCGCGCTGCGCAAAATGCACTTCCTGCTGCGCGCCAAGGCGGTTGCAGTGTTCCCCGGCGGATTCGGCACGCTTGATGAATTCATGGAACTGCTGACCTTGATCCAGACCGGCAAGATGAAGCCGATCCCGATCCTGCTGTTCGGCCAGGAGTTCTGGAACCGGGTGATCAACTTCCAGGCGCTGGCCGAAGAAGGCGTGATCAACTTCGAAGACCTGAAGCTCTTCCATTGGGTAGAAACAGCTGAGGACGCCTGGGCGAAGGTCGTGGAGTTTTACGAGCTTTGACGATGATCCTTCCCATTTTTCCTGAGCTTGTCGAAGGGCAAATGGGAAGGTGGCAGCGCAAAGTGCTGACGGAGGGGTATTGCGGCGAGGCCGAAACCCCTCCGTCTCGCCCTGACGGGCGATCCACCTCCCCAATTGTGTCATTCGTAAAAAATGGGAAGGATTAAGGCTTTAACGCAGCGTGGCCCAGCGGGCCGTGGCCTGCACCAAAGCCCGGGGCGGCGAGCAGCGCGGCGCGGACGAATTGACGCCCGCGATCCACCGCATCGGCCAAACTTGCGCCGCGCCCCAGCTCGGTCGCAATGGCGCTGGCCAAGGTGCAGCCGGTGCCGTGGGTGTGGCGGGTGGCGATGCGTGGGACCTGCCACACGCGATCAGGCTGTCCGGAACTGACCAGCCGGTCTTCCACGACCGCGCCCACCGCATCACCGCCTTTGGCCAGATAGGCGACCCCGCGCGCGCGCATTGCGGCGTGACCGCCCAGCGCCGCCAGCTCCGCAACGTTGGGTGTGACAACCGTCGCCAGCGCCATCAGCCGCTCAAACGCGGCGATAGTTTCCGCGTCGGCCAGCGCCGCGCCGCTGGTGGCGATCATCACCGGGTCGAACACGATGGGCACGGACAGCTGCGCAAGCCGGTCTGCGACCACGGCGGCAATCGCAGCCGATCCCAGCATCCCGATCTTGATGGCATCCACGCCGATGTCGCCGATGCAGGCATCGATTTGCGCGGCGACCAGTTCGGGCGAGAGTATTTGAGCCGCGCTGACCCCCAGCGTGTTCTGCGCAGTGATCGCGGTGATCGCAGTCATGGCATAGCCGCCGAGCATGGTGATGGTTTTGATGTCAGCCTGGATCCCCGCGCCGCCCGAGCTGTCGGACCCGGCGATGGACAGGATGCGCGGTGGCATGGTCATCCCTTAAACTTCCGCATCTGCGACGGCGGATTGTTCGCATGCAACGCCTTGGCCCGGCTCGGACGGTCCAGTAGTTCGCCGCCGCAATTGGGGCAGCGATCATCCAACACCTCGGCGCAGTCCGTGCAGAAGGTGCATTCGAACGAGCAGATGAACGCGCCGGGGACTTCGGCGGGTAAGTCTGTGCCGCAGCGTTCGCAATCGGGGCGCATCTCCAGCATCAGGCGGCGGCCGCGCGCACGGCGTCGCAGATCGTATCGACCACGCTGTCAACCTGCGCGGCATCATCGCCCTCGGCCATCACCCGGATCACCGGTTCGGTGCCCGACGGCCGGATCACCAGGCGGCCTTTGCCGACCAGCGCCGCCGCGGCCGCGGCAAACACGGCGTGGACCCGCAAGTCCTCCAGCGGCTTGCCGCCTGCGAACCGAACATTTTTCAGCAGCTGCGGCACCGGATCGAACAGGTGCAACAGCTCGCTCGCCTGCTGGCCAGACTGCACCAGCGCCGCCAGCACTTGCAGCGCGGCCACGGTGCCATCTCCCGTAGTGGCGTGATCGAGCAGGATGATGTGGCCGGATTGTTCGCCGCCGACATTATAGCCGCCCGCTTTCATCGCTTCGAGGACGTGGCGATCACCGACTTTGGTGCGGATCAGATCGATGCCCTTGCTCGTCAAAAAGCGTTCGAGCCCCAGGTTGGACATCACCGTGGCGACCACGCCATTGCCCTTCAAGCGCCCTAGCGCGGCCCACTGGCTGCCGATCAGCGCCATCAACTGGTCACCGTCGACCGTCTGCCCATGTTCGTCGACCACGATCAAGCGGTCGGCGTCGCCGTCAAGCGCGATTCCGATGTCAGCACCGCTGGCCACGACGGTTTCCTTGATCAGGTCGAGATGGGTGGAGCCCACCTTGTCATTGATGTTGGTGCCATTGGGCTGGACCCCGATGGCGATCACTTCCGCGCCCAATTCCCACATCGCCGATGGCGCGACCTGGTAGGCTGCACCATTGGCGCAATCGACCACGATCTTCAGCCCGTCGAGGCGGATGTTATCGGGCAGCGAGCCCTTGATCGCGTGCATATAGCGCCCGCGCGCGTCATCGATCCGGCGCGCCCGCCCGATCAGCGGGGCGGGGGCGAGCGGCAGATCCTGCCCGATCAGCGCTTCGATCGCCAGTTCGTCATCGTCTGACAGTTTGAACCCGTCGGGCCCGAACAGCTTGATCCCGTTGTCTTCATACGGATTGTGGCTGGCCGACAGCATCACGCCGACATCGGCGCGCATTTCGCGGGTCAGCATCGCCACGGCAGGTGTCGGCATCGGGCCGAGCAGGACCACGTCCATCCCCACGCTGGTAAATCCGGCGACCATTGCGCTTTCCAGCATATAGCCCGACAGCCGCGTGTCCTTGCCGATCACCACCCGGTGGCGGTGCTTGCCGCGCAGAAAATGCGTACCCGCCGCTTGCCCTACTTTCATCGCAGTAGCGGCGGTCATCACCGCAGCATTGGTGCGCCCGCGAATGCCGTCGGTGCCGAAATATTGCCTGCCCATCGCGCGCCCTTAGCCTCATGATCCTTGTGAAATTGCTATGTCGCGCCGACGCGCTAATGTCACCCCTGCAAACGAGACCAGGGGCACTGCATGACCGCGCAAACTTCACCTTCAGGCTTTCCAGAAATCCGCGTGCCGGCCGCCTTGACCTTTGCCGGGTTGGTGCTGGGCTTTGCGGTGGGGGCGCTGCTGCGTGGGACGCCGACGCTGGCGGCAATCCTGCAAGTAGCCGAACCGCTGGGCAAGTTGTGGCTGCAAGCCTTGCAGCTGACAATCCTGCCACTGGTGATCGGGCTGGTCTATACCGGTATTTCGCAGACGCTCGCGGCGGCGAACGGCGGGGCGCTGGCGCGGCGCGCGGTGACGTTGTTCGTGATCGTGCTGCTGTTCAGCGGGACGATGTCGGCGTTGTTCGTGCCTACGTTGCTGGGGGTCTGGCCGATTCCCGACGGTGCGGCGACGGCGCTGAGCGGCGGCGGCGCGGCGGATCCGGGCAAAGTACCCGGCTTTGCGGAAATTCTGGCGGCGATGATGCCGAACAATATCTTTGCAGCGGCCACTGCCGGGGCGATGCTGCCGCTGGTGCTGTTCGTGGCGCTGTTCGCGCTGGCCGCAACGCGGATCGCCGAAGCACCGCGCCGCCAGTTGGCGCTGGTGTTTGAAGGGCTGGCGGCAGCGATGATGGTGATGGTTGGCTGGGTGCTATTGCTTGCCCCGATCGGCGTGTTCGGGCTGGCCGTCACGCTTGGCGCGAGCAGCGGCGCGGAGGCGATCCAGGGCTTGGCGCATTACATTCTGGTGGTCAGCGCCGCCGGGGCGGTGGTGCTGGTCTGCGGCTATGTTTTGGCACTCACGCTGGGCGGGCAACGGCTGGGCGCGTTTTCGCGCGCCATGCTGCCGGTTCACGCCGTGGCGATCTCCACCCAGTCCTCGCTCGCCAGTCTGCCCGCAATGCTGGTCGCGGCGCGCAAATTGGGCGTGCGCGAATCGACCGCCGATTTTGCTTTGCCGCTGGCCGTCGCGATTTTCCGCGCGACCAGCCCGGCGATGAACATGGGGGTGGCGATTTACGCGGCGCACTTGATGGGCGTCCCGCTGACCCCGGCGGCGCTGGCGGCGGGGGTGCTGGTGGCGTTTCTAGTCTCGCTCAGCTCGGTCTCACTGCCCGGAACGCTCAGCTTCGTGATTTCGGTCGGGCCGATTGCGATGGCGATGGGGGTGCCGATCACCCCGCTGGCGCTGCTGGTGGCAGTGGAAATGCTGCCCGATATCATGCGCACGCTGGGCAATGTGACGCTGGACGTGGCAGTGACGACAGCGGTGGATCGGCGGAGCGAGGAGGGCTAACCTTCGTCCTCATGTTCAGGCAAGGCGAACAGCGGCTCGCCAAAGATGAACCCGACGAAGTTCGGCGTGCCGACATGTTCGAACAGCGCCTTCAGCGTCAACAGGATCGGGATCGAGAGCAGTGCCCCGGCCACGCCCCAGATCCATGAGAAATAGCTGATTGAAAACAGGATCAGCACCGGGTTCATGGTGAAGCGCCGCCCCAGCACCGCCGGGGTAACCACGTTGGATTCGACCGTATGCAGCCCCAGAAAGGCCAGCACGGGCACGATCCCGATGATAAAATTGTCCTGCGTGCCCAGACCGAACAGGGTCAGCATCGCCATCATGATCAGCGGGCCGACGTAAGGCAGGAAATTGAGCACGGCGGCCAGCCCACCCCACATGATCGGCGCCTCCAGCCCGAACAGCCAGGCCCCGGTCGCCACGATCACCCCCACCCCGGTGTTAATCAGGGTGACAGTGACAATATAGGTGCCGACCCGTTCCTGCACCGCGCGCATGATCAGCGCGGCCTTGCGGGTAGCAGCGGTGGAGGCGCGGTCGAGCAGGATGTTCTGCCGATGATGGGTCTTGGCCGAGATCATGAAAAAGGTGACCAGCAGGGTCAGCAGCAGTTCCAGCATCACGCTGGGCGCGCCGAACGCGACCTGTTCGATCACGCTGGGGCCGGCAATCACCACTTCGCGTGCGCCAGTGCGCCCGGACAGCCGGGTCAGTTGCCGGTTGAGATCGTTAAGCCAGTCCAGATTGCCGCGCAGTTGCGTCAGCTCAGAGGAAATCTTGGTCAACATCTGCGGGAACCGGTCAAACGTATCCAGCGCCGGTTGCAGGATCAGCCCCAGTACCAGCACGACGACCGCGAAGAACGCTAGGATCGAGAGTAGCGCGGCGAGCATCGGCGGGATCCGCCAGCGAATCAGGCGATTGGCCAGGGGGGAGAGCAGGATCGACAGAAAGATCCCCGCCACGAACGGCAGGAACACGATCGCGCCATATGACAGCGCAAACGGCAGCGCCAGAAACAGCGCCAGCCCTAGCAGCAGAACCACCGCCGAAACCATCCGCACTTCCTGCTCCGCCAGCACGCGCGGCGATCCGGGCAGTTCGTATGCCGGTTCTGGAGACGAATGATCTGTAATGGTACGGGCTCCCGGTTGCCGGTCCCTTGTGGCCCGGCCCGCCCGCGCGATCAAGCGGCGCTTGCCGCGTGGTTACAACGGCTTGGCGTAGATGCAGTATTCCTTGTTGACCGTGGACTCGATCGCCTCGGCAATCGCGTTCATGCCTTGGTTGTCATCCAGCACCCAGCCGAACTCGCCGCGGGTTGCGCCATAGTTTGTCACCGCCGCGGTCCGGATTTCATCAAACAGCATGCACGACAGCTGGCTGGCGAGCCGGCCTGACTGGTGCTGCTTGACCACTCCCAACAGCGGCACCCGCATCGTCCGCACCTTGGGATCGCGCAGCCACAACAGCAGCTTGGCCCAATTGAACGGCCACAGGCTGCCGTGCATCGGCTTGGTCACCTCGTTCATATCGGGTAGGGTCATCATAAATGCCACGGGTTCGCCGTCATATTCGGCGATCATGATCAGGTCTTCGCGGACAATCGGTTTGAATTTCTCGCCGGCATAGGCGATCTCGCGATCAGTGAACGGGACGAAGCCCCAATTGTCTGACCAGGCATCGTTCAGGATGTGCAGGATCAGGGCGGCCTCTTCGTCAAACCGCGCCTTGCAGACCTTGCGGAGCCGGATCCGGGCATTGTTGTGGCCCGATTGAATTATCCGCTGGAGCAGCGGTGAAAATGGCTTGGTAATATCCAGCTCATAAGTTTTGAGCGTCTTGGCCGGGACATAACCCTGCGCTTCGATATAGTGCTGATAGCGCTGCGGCTGATGGCCCATCATCACCGTCGGCGGATGATCGAACCCTTTGACCAGCTGGCCCGGCTCTTCCCAGATCGACATCGACAGCGGCGCGAGCACGCGCGTCATGCCTTGGCCGCGCAGCCAGTCCTCCGCGCACGCAATCAGGGCCGCCGCTACGGCTGCGTCCGCAGCCTCCAGCAGGCCCCAGTTGCCGGTGCCAGGCCCCATGCCCTGCGCGACCGGCTGGGCCAGCGCAAGCTGATCGATGTGCGCCGAAATCCGCCCCACAATCGCACCGCCGCGCCGTGCAAGGAACAGCTGCACCGTGGCATGATCGAAAAACGGGTTCTTGCCGGGCGTCACCAGTTCCTGGGCCTCCATCCGCAGCGGCGCGACCCAGTTAGGATCGGCGGCATTCAGCCGGTATGCCAGATCGACAAAGGCCGCGCGATCGGCCTTGCTTTCCACCGGGGTGATCACAATATCTGTCGCGGCCACGTTCTTGCCTTTGTTGCGGGTTAGCGGGCCTTGCCTATGCTACCAGCGGCTGGACTTGCCAAGCCGCGACGATGCGTCGCAGATCAATTCTGGAATGACTTGCATGACTGCCCAAAGCGCGATTGAACTGTCCCGCCCTGCTCCCGCAACCCAAGCTGCGGCGAGCACTGCCGCCGTGGCGGATGACATGGCAATGCTGCGCGCGGCGGTTGAACTGACCCGCGATCTCGCGCCGGCGCGCGCTGCGATTTATTGGCCCGACATGCTGTTGTCCGCCGGGCTGGGATATGCCGGATTGGCGGGGGCGATCCTGCTGGACAACCGCTGGGCCGCTGCGGCCAGCGGGGCGGTCGCGGTGCTGGCGCTGTACCGCGCGCTGCTGTTCATTCATGAACTGACCCACATCCATCGCACCGCGCTGCCGGGGTTCCGGCTTGGCTGGAACGCCCTGGTCGGGGTGCCCATGCTGACCCCGTCGCTGATGTACGAAAACGTCCATACGCTGCACCATGCGCGCACCCGCTATGGCACGGCGGAGGACCCGGAGTACCTGCCGCTGGGGCTGATGAAGCCGTGGTCGCTGCCGCTGTTCATCGTGATCTCGCTGCTGCTGCCGGTGGGCCTGCTGCTGCGTTCCGCGTTGCTGGTGCCGCTGGGAGTGATCGTGCCGCCGCTGCGCCGGCTGGTGTGGGAACGTGCCTCAGCACTCTCGATCAACCCCGCTTTCCGCCGCCGCCCGGCCGAGGGTGAATTTGGGCGGCAAGTGTTCTGGCAGGAACTGGGCGCGTCGGTCTGGGCGATAACCTTGGTCAGCACCGCGATCCTGTTTGACTGGCGGCCATTGGCAATCGGGTTGGCGGTGGTTTCGCTCACCGCCGTGCTCAATCAGGTGCGGACGCTGGTGGCGCACCTGTGGGTCAATGACGGCGAGCCGATGAGCGTTACCGCGCAGTACCTCGATTCGGTCAACGTCCCGCCACCGGGGCTGCTGGCTGAGCTGTGGGCCCCGGTCGGCCTGCGCTATCATGCGCTGCACCACTTGCTGCCATCGATGCCCTATCACGCCTTGCCCGAAGCGCACCGGCGCGTATCCGCGCACCTGGGCGCTGGCTCAACTTACGCGAAGGCCAGCTATCCCGGCCTGTTCCCGCTGGTCGCTCGGCTGGCGCGGAGCACGATGGGCGCGCGGTGAGAACCTATTCCTCTGTCCGCACCAGCACCGCCTCACCGATCAGCGCGAACAGCAGGAACGGGGCCCAGGCGGCGACCAAGGGCGGATAGCCGCCGAAGCTGCCCATCGACAGCGCGGCGTTATCGACCACGAAATAGGTGAAGCCCAGGGCCATGCCAATCGCCGCGCGGACCATCAGCTGGCCCGAGCGGGCGAGGCCGAAGGCCGCCACTGCCCCCAGCAGCGGCATCAGCAGCGCCGCGAGCGGCCCGGAAAACTTGTGCCACCATTTGCCTTCCAGCTCGCCGGTGCGCCGTCCGGCAGCTTTCAGCGCGGCAATGGAGTGCCGCAGGGTAAAGGCATCCTGTGCATCAGCATCGACTTTGCTGATCTGAACTTGCTCCGGGGTCACGCCTTTGGCGAGCACGATTGACCCGACAGGTTGCGCGATGGTGCCTTTGACGGTGAACTCCACCGCATCCTCCAGCCGCCACCCCGGCGCGGCAAAGCTAGCCCGCGGGGCGCGCACTTGCGCCAGGATCATTCCACCGGGATCGCGTTGATACCACGTCACCCCGGTCATGCGGATATTCGCACCGAAGCCGGTCAGCGCGGTGGCTGCCAGAATATTGTTGCCATCCTTCAGATAAACATTGCTGCGCACGGCGGAATCCGGCGGCAGCTGCTTGTACTCAGCTGCGGTCCACGCCTTAAGTGTGGCGGTGGAGCGGATCACGACCCGCTCATTGAAGGCAAAGCTGGCGAGCGAGACCACCGCCGCGACCAGAAACAGCGGGGCCAGCACCTGATGCGCGGACAGCCCGGCCGCCTTCATCGAGACCACTTCGCTGTTCTGATTCAGCGTGGCGAGGGTGATGATCGTGGCGAGCAGCACCGAATAAGGCAAGAACATCGCGATCAGTTGCGGCACGCGAAAGCCGACATAGCGCAGGATATCGGCCTGGCCATTGCCCGGCACCGCCAAAATCTTGCCGCTTTCACCCAGCAGGTCGAGCGTTTGCAGCACCAGGATCAGCATCACCAGCACCGCCATGATGCGCACCGCGAACATCTTCGCCAAGTACAGCGTCAGTGTCCGCGAAGGAAAAAACTCCAGCCGCATCACGCCTCAGCCTTCAAGCCAGCGCCGCGCCGCAGCAACCGGCCAAACACTTTGCCAATGCTCGCAGCAAATCGTTCCAGCGCGCCAATCGCCTGGCCGCCGGGCACATAGGCCACCCGCCAGTACATCCACAGGATCAGCGCGGCGAACAGGAAGAATGGACCCCACAAGATCAGGAATGGCGAGATTTTGCCCAAGGCAGATACCGCCGCGCCGTATTCGTTGATCTTGTGATAGGCGACGACCATGATGATCGACACGAAGATCCCGAGGCCGGAAGTCGAACGTTTGGGGGGAATTGCCAGCGCCACCGCCAGCAGCGGCAACAGCAGCATCATCGCCACTTCCACCAGCCGGAAATTAAGGCTCGCGCGGCTTTGATCGCGCAGGCTTTCAGGTGCTTCCGGGCTCCAGCCCAGCCGCAGCAGTTCGGGCAGGATCCATTCGCGTTCCTTGCCGCCGCGCTGCCGGAATTTCTCCACCGCAGGCAGGTCAATCGGCAAGTCGTGGCGCGTGAAGCTGAGCACGCGGGGAGATTGGCCCGGCACGTCCTGGATGATCTGGCCTTCGTTCAGTCGCAGGATGATCGTATCGGGGCTTTCCTTCAGCGCCAGGAACCGGCCCTCGCGCGCGGAGATGGTCAGCACCTGACCCTTGTCGGCATTGACCCGCGCAAAAATCCCCATCAGCCGCCGTCCGTCATCTTCGCTGCTTTCGATCCGCAGCGCCATCCGGCCTTGCAATGTGGTAAATTCACCCACCTTGATTGCCGCGCCCAATGCGCCGGAGCGCAGTTCGAATTGCAGCAGTTCGTATTTGTACCGCGAGGTCGGCTGGAGATAGCCGACGATCAGCAGGTTGAGCCCGGCCAGCAGCACCGTGATGATGAACGGCACGCGCAGCAACCGGGTATAGCTGATCCCCACTGCGCGCATCACATCGAGCTCACTGGAGGTCGCGAGCTTGCGGAAGGCCAGCAGAATGCCGAGCAGCAGCCCCAGCGGGATCGCCAGGCTGGCATATTCGGGCAGCAGGTTGGCCAGCATTTCAAACACGACGCCAACCGGCCCGCCTTCGATCGCGACAAAATCGAACAGCTTGCGCATCTTGTCGAGCATCAACAGCGAGGCCGCGACCAGAAAGATCGCCGTCATCGGCATGATGACCAGCCGGAAAATATAGCGATCAAGAGCGGGGAATACGTTCACGCAGGTTCCGGCAGAGTGCTGATCCTGCGGTCCTAAAGCCTTGGCTGCCAAGCGGCAAGCACGCTGCGCCTGCGCCTCAGGCCTTTTCCAGCGTGCATTGCAGCGGATGCTGGTTCTGTTTGGCGAAATCCATCACCTGGTTGACCTTGGTTTCGGCGATTTCGTAGGGAAAGACCCCGCACACCCCGACGCCGCGCTGGTGGACGTGCAGCATCACCCGGGTCGCCTGTTCCAGATCCATGTTGAAAAAGCGTTTGAGCACCATCACCACGAATTCCATCGGGGTGTAATCATCGTTCAGCAGCAAGACTTTGAACTGGCTTGGCTTCTTCGGCTTGGCGCGGGTCTTGGTAGCTGTGCCAAGCTGACCCTGACCGCCGTCATCGCCATCGCGGTCGGCGTCATCGCTCGCGCGGATTGTCAAACCGAATAGGGTTTCAGGATCGTTCATCGGCTTGAAATATCGCATCGCGGGGGCAAAGGACAAGGGCTTGCACGCAAACCCTGCACAAAAACACAGCGGACCGGTCAGCGCGGAGCTGACCGGTCCGGGTGGTTTGGCGCGCGGTCCGCAAGCGGGTGATTGGCAGAGGAGAAGCGATCCGCCAATTTGCGCGCGTCAGTGGCTGCCCGTTCAGGCGGCCTGCTTGACCTTTTCAACCGCCAGGCTGACGCGGGTCGAAAGCGGTGCGAACGCTTCGCCGGCCAGCTTCACAACCTTTTCCGAATTCTTCGAACCGGTGGCGACAGCAGCGTCAAAGTTCCGGCGCAGGATTTCACCTTGCAGCTTGAAGAAATCGGTCGGCGACTTCACGGCAGCGAGCTGCTTGATGTCAGCCTGAACGACTTCCAGCGCGGTCTTGCCTTCAGCGACATAGTCCTTGCCCATGTCCTGCAGGCCAGCGGCGAGGATCTTGCCCGATTCAACCAGCGCTTCAACGTTGCCCTTGGTGAATTCACCGGCTTCGCCGAACAGGCCCCGGCCCTTTTCGAAAGCAGCCTTGGCGCGGACTTGCGCGTCGGTGGCAACGTCCTGCAGCTTGGCAGTGAAATCTTCGGTGGTGGTCTTGGTGGTGGTCATGATGGTTTCCTTGAGTTTGGAAATGGTCGAGGCCTTGGCAGCAACCGGCGTGGTTGCTGCTTTCACGATTTTCTTGGCAACTGGCTGTTTGACGGCCAGCTTCTTGGCTGGAGCAGGCTTGGCCTTCGCTTTTGGTGCAGCGGCTTTCGGTGCGACCTTTGCAGCAGCGACCTTTGCAGCAGCAGCCTTCACGGCAACCGGCTTGGCCGGAGCGGCGACGGCCTTGGCGAGCGGCGCTTCTACTTTGGCGGCGACGACGGGCGCAGCTTCAACCTTGGCGGCGGCAGTGGCATAGGCCTTTTCAGCGGCCGCTTCGGCCTTGGCCAGATCAATCTTCGATTCGATCTTCGATTCGGTGGCAGAAGTGGCCATCGCTAAGTTCCTTCGCATGACCGGTGCCGACGATCCGGACCGGGTTATGTTGCAGTGCACAAAATAGGCATTGCAGGTGCGAAGTCAACTAGTTTTTGTGCAGTGCAGCATAAACTGATCTAAATCTGTAAAATCAGTGGATTACCGCTTCATCACATAGCGTCCGGGGGCATCTTCGATCACGGAATCACCCTTCGCACCGGGCACGCGTTTGCCTTTAGCGGGCACTTCGGCTGGCGCTTTACCGCGCAGCCAGTCAATCCAGTGCGGCCACCAGCTGCCTGGCGTTTCCTCAGCCCCCGCGACGAAGTCCGCCAGGCTGTCGACCGGGCCGGGGTTGGTCCAGTACTGATACTTCTTTGAAGACGGCGGGTTGACCACCCCGGCGATATGGCCGGATCCCGCCAGCACGAAAGTCCAGTCGCCGCGCAAATGCCGGGTCAGCCGCCAGACGCTGTCCGCCGGGGCAATGTGATCCTCGCGCCCGGCCTGGATATAGGCCGGGGTCTTGATTCGGGTGAGATCGATCGGCGTTCCATCGGCGCTCATCGTATCGGGCGCGACCAGCTTGTTGTCGCGGTACAGGTCGCGCAGATAGTCTTGATGCCACTTGGCCGGCAGGTTGGTTACATCGCCGTTCCAGTGCAGCAGATCAAACGCCGGATAGTCCTCGCCCAGCAGGTAGTTCTTGACCACATAGTTCCAGATCAGGTCATTCCCGCGCAGCAGGTTGAAGGTGGCCGCCATCACCCGCCCGTCGAGATAGCCTTTCCCCTCGGACAGCTTGGCGATCATCTGGAACTGCTGATCGTCGATGAACACTTTCAGTTCGCCTGACCGTTCAAAATCGACCTGCGCGGTGAAGAACGTTGCGCTGGCGACCTTGTCCGCCTGCCCGCGCCGTTCCAGAATCGCCAGCGTGGCGGCCAGCGTGGTCCCGGCGACGCAGTAACCGATGGCGTGGACCGCCGGCACGGCCAGTCGCGCGCGCACCGTATCAATCGCATCGATCTGCGCGCGGATGTAATCGTCCCAGACCAGCTCAGCCATCGCTTCATCGGCGGATTTCCACGAGACGATGAAGACTGTCACCCCTTGTTCCACCGCCCAGCGGATGAAGCTTTTCTGCGGCGACAGGTCCAGAATGTAGAACCGGTTGATCCACGGCGGGAAGATTATCAGCGGCGTTTGCAGCACCGCGTCCGTCGTCGGGCTATACTGGATCAGCTGATACAACGGGGTTTCGTAGATCACCTTGCCCGGCGTGATCGCGATATTCTCGCCCAGCTTGAACGCTTCGGGATCAACATGCGTCAGTTGCCCGCGCTTCAGATCGCCCAGCAGGTGCGCCATCCCCTTGACCAGGCTGGCCCCGTTGGTTTCGGCCGCGCGCCCAAGCGCGACCGGGTTGGTCAGTGGGAAATGCGCCGGGCTGAGCGCATCGACCAGCATCCGCGTGGCGAACTTCAGCTGCTCCTTGTGCGCGGGATCAACCCCTTCGGCCTGGTCTGCCAAAGCCAGCGCCTGTTCGGCCAGCAACAAATACGTTTGGTGCACCACCGCAAAGAACGGCTGCTCGCGCCATTTCGGATCGGCGAAGCGGCGATCCTTGCGCGGCAGGTCGGGGCCTGCGTCCGTGGCTTCAGCGGCCTTGGGCCCGATCCCGTACTGACCGAGCACGCCCTGCCACAATTGCAGGCTGTCTTCCCACAGCTGCTTTTGCACGTCGGGCTGCGCCAGCGGCGTGCCGCGCATCCAGCCTTGCACCATCCCGGCAAACCCGGCCGGATCGAACAGCCCCGGCAGCTTATCCGACGCGGCCCCCGCCTGTTCGCGTTGAAACTCCGCCAACATGGCCTGAAGCTGCTGCAAATTGCCGGTCCATTCCGACAGCTCCGCCGGGGCAGTCTGCGGCGCACCAGCAGCGGCGAACTGCGCAAACAATTGCTGCGGCACCGCCAGCAGCGCGTTGAGCAATTCACCAGGGTTTTGCTGATCAGCCATCATGGTCCGCTTTCTGTCTAACTGACGTTACACTTTGACGCGCCGGCCGGCTTGTAATTGGCATGGAACCGGGGCATCGAACCCGAGCGCTCGCCAAAATTGTGCCCGTCGCCCAGAAACAGCTCCATGATCTTCGGCTCAGTCGGCTCTGCGGGATTGTACAGCCAAATCTGCACATTCTTGCGGTCCCGGCCCCACTTGCCCTTGCCGCGCAGCGCTTCTTGTCCGCCCGCGCGCTTCATCAGGAACCGGAATAGCGTCGGCCCGCATTTGCCATTGGCCGCGACGCTGACCCCGCAGAAGTCCCTGCCGCAGGGGGCAATGTCGATGGTCTGGTATTCGCGCCCGCGCGCGGTGAACACTGGCTCAGCGTCGTCCACAGTCCAGCGCCCCCAATAAGGACTGGCTGGCGCAGCGGCCTGAGCAGCGGCGGCGAGCCCCAACCCGGTCAGAACAATCGACAAGGCGGCGGCGCGGTGGAATAGGGACATCATGGTGCAGTCTCCATCAAAGCAGCAGTCGGCAGATCAGCGCAGGACAATTCCCCGCCTGCGTGCCGTACTTACCACAGTGTTGCTAGCAGCAATTGGACTTTTTGTAATCCACACTGCGATATTGGCACTGCGCGCGCCGTGGCTGGTCGATGAGTTTCCCGAAGCGCTGGCGATCAAGGCGGAACTGCTGCCGTGGCTGTTCCCGCTGCACATGATCGCTGGAGGCCTTGCGCTGATCGCCGTGCCGTTGACCCTGCTGCTGCGCCGCCGTCTGCGTTGGCACCGCGTGGCCGGGCGGATCACGGCAGCAATCGTCCTGATTGCCGGGCTGACGGCCTTTCCGGTGGCGCTGATTGCGCCGGTTACGCCGCTGTCGGCCTGGGGGTTCGCCGCGCAGGGTGCAGTCTGGCTGGCGCTGTTGGGGCTGGGGTTGTGGCACATCCACCACCGCAGACTGGCCGCGCACCGCGCCTGCATGCTGCTGATGGCGGCGACTACTACGGGCGCGCTGTTCTTCCGGATCTACCTCGCGCTGTTCGCGATCTGGGGCGATGCGCGGCATTATGAGGCGTTCTACGCGTTCAACGCCTGGATCGCGTGGAGCCTGCCGCTGCTGGCCACGGCGGTTTTTCTCAAACGGACTGGCGCATTGGCTGTCAATCTCCGATAAGGGGCCCGCCGTACAGGCGAACATTACTGGAAAGGTCTCATGGAAGAAGAATTCTACCGCATGAAGCGGCTGCCGCCCTATGTCATCGCCGAAGTCAACGGCATGCGGGCTGCGGCGCGCGCCGCCGGTAGAGACATCATCGACCTGGGCATGGGCAACCCCGATCTGCCGCCGCCCGCGCACATCATTGATAAGCTGTGCGAAGTGGCGCAAAAGGCTGACGCGCACGGCTATTCCGCCAGCTCTGGCATTCCCGGCATCCGCAAGGCGCAGGCCAATTACTACGCCCGCCGGTTCGGGGTCGAGGTTGATCCCGAGACCGAAGTGGTGATGACCATGGGGTCGAAGGAAGGCCTGGCCAGCCTGGCCACCGCGATCACCGCGCCGGGCGATGTGGTGCTGGCGCCCAACCCCAGTTATCCGATCCATACCTTTGGCTTTATCATTGCCGGGGCGACGATCCGTTCGGTGCCGGTCACCCCAAATGAGAACTACTGGGCCGCGCTCGACCGCGCGATGGCCTTCACCGTGCCGCGCCCGTCGATCCTGATCGTCAACTATCCGTCCAACCCGACCGCCGAAACCGTCGATCTGGCATTTTATACGCGGCTGGTGGCTTGGGCGAAAGAGAACAAGGTCTGGGTGATCTCGGACCTCGCCTATTCCGAGCTGTACTATGACGGCAATCCGACCGTTTCGATCTTGCAAGTGCCGGGCGCGAAGGATGTGGCGATCGAGTTTACCTCGATGTCCAAGACCTTCTCGATGGCCGGGTGGCGGGTCGGCTTTGCCGTGGGCAATGCCCGGCTGATGGCGGCGCTGAAGCGGGTGAAAAGCTATCTGGACTACGGGGCGTTCACGCCCATTCAAGCCGCCGCCTGTGCCGCGCTGAATGGTCCGCAGGATATCGTCGAAGCCAACCGCAACCTCTATCAAAAGCGCCGCGACGTGCTGGTCGAAAGCTTTGGCCGCGCCGGGTGGAACATTCCCAGCCCCAAAGCGTCGATGTTCGCCTGGGCCCCCTTGCCGCCCGCGTTGAAGCACATGGGCAGCCTTGAATTTTCCAAGCAATTGCTGACCCACGCCGAAGTCGCGGTGGCCCCGGGCGTTGGTTATGGCGAGGACGGCGAGGGCTATGTCCGGATTGCCATGGTGGAAAATGAACAAAGACTGCGCCAGGCTGCAAGAAATATCAAACGCTACTTGCAATCGATGGGGGTTAATTCTTCCGCTGCTTAACCAATGATCTAACGATACATCCAACTTGGTTCCAGTTGTAGGCTTTAATTT
>JANORN010000215.1:0-1632 GCA_031415355.1 Novosphingobium sp.
ATGGAGCATTCCTATGTGCTCGCCATCGAAAAGCTGCTCAACCTAGCCGTGCCGATCCGCGCGCAGTATTTCAGGGTGCTGTTTGCCGAGCTGACCCGCATCTGCAACCACATGCTCAACCTCGGCAGCCACGTGATGGACGTCGGCGCGATGACACCGAACCTGTGGATGTTTGAAGTGCGCGAGGATTGCCTCAACTTCTTCGAACGCGCGAGCGGTGCGCGGATGCACGCCGCGTGGTTCCGCCCCGGCGGGGTCCATCAGGACGTGCCCGAAAAGCTGCTGGTTGATATCGGCGAATGGCTCGATGGCCGCCTGCCGCGCCTGTTCGAAGACGCAATGAGCCTGGTGGTCGACAACCGCATCTTCAAACAGCGCAACGTCGATATCGCCGTGGTCAGCAAGGACGACGCGGTGAAGTGGGGCTTCTCCGGCCCGATGATCCGCGGCAGCGGCATCGCTTGGGATCTGCGCAAGAGCCAGCCCTATGACGTCTACGCGCAGATGGATTTTGACGTGCCGGTGGGCACCAACGGCGATTGCTATGACCGGTTCATGGTCCGCGTCGAAGAAGTGCGCCAGTCCGCCCGGATCATGAAGCAATGCCTGCGCGATATGCCGCAAGGACCGGTCAGCTCGGACGACCGCAAGGTCAGCCCGCCCAAGCGCGCCGAAATGAAGCAGTCGATGGAAGCGCTGATCCATCACTTCAAACTCTATACCGAGGGCTTCCATGTTCCGGCGGGCGAAGTTTACGTGGCCACCGAAAGCCCCAAGGGCGAATTCGGCGTCTATCTGGTCGCCGACGGCAGCAACAAACCCTACCGCTGCAAAATCCGCCCGACCGCGTTCAGCCACCTGCAGGCGATGGACTTCATGGCCAAGGGCCACATGCTGCCCGATGTCACCGCGATCATCGGCGCGATCGACGTGGTGTTCGGGGAGTGTGACCGGTGAGCCTAGGCAAAAAGATAGGGTTGGCGCTGGTTGCGGTTGCCGTTGTCATGGCGTTGCTCGCGATTGGATATCAACGTCGCCATAACGAACTGGTGGCTCAGGAGGTCGCACACCTTGGCTGACCGTCATCTCGCCCCCGATACTCCCGAACTCCGCGCGCAGTGGGGTTCCTTCGCGTGGTCGGCGGATAACGCCAAGCAGGCCAAGGTCATCGTTGCGCGCTATCCCGCTGGCCGCCAGCGTTCGGCGGTGATGCCGCTGCTTGATCTCGCCCAGCGGCAGGTCGGGGCGGAGACCCAGACGCAGGGCTGGCTGCCGCTGCCGGTGATGGAATTCGTCGCGCGCGAACTGGATATGCCGGTGATCCGGGTGCTTGAAGTCGCGACATTTTATTTCATGTACAATCTGGTTCCAGTGGGCAAATTCCACGTCCAGGTCTGCGGCACCACCCCGTGCATGCTGCGCGGCTCGGACGACCTGTTCGTGGCCAGCAAGGCGCGCGGGATGGTTAAGGGCCACACCACCGGCGACGGCCTGTGGACCCTCACCGAAGTCGAATGCATGGGCAACTGCGCCTCCGCACCGATGGTCCAGATCAACGACGATAACTACGAAGATTTGACGCCCGAAAGGCTCAACGCGGTGCTCGATGCGCTGGCGGCGGGGCAGACGCCG
>JANORN010000216.1:0-2604 GCA_031415355.1 Novosphingobium sp.
CGTCCGCTGTCCTATGATGATGTCGGCAAGCTCGAATTCACCGAAATGGCGTTCAAGGAAGCACTGCGGCTGATCCCGCCGGTGCCGTCCATCCCGCGCCGCGCGCTGCGCGAATTCGAATTCGGCGGCTATCGCATCCCGGCGGGCACCGGGGTTGGGATCAGCCCCTCGGCGGTGCACATGGACCCCGTTCACTGGCCTGAACCGGCCAAGTTCGACCCGCTGCGCTTCACCAGCGATCAAACCGCCAAGCGCCACAAATACGCCTGGGTCCCGTTCGGCGGCGGCGCGCATATGTGCCTGGGGCTGCACTTCGCTTATCTGCAAATCAAGGTGTTGATGGTGCAGATCCTGACCCGCTACCAGATCGAGATTGCCCCAGGCTATGCGCCCGAATGGCAGCCTTGGCCGATTCCGAAGCCCAAGGATGGATTGAAAGTGCGCTTCGCGCCGCTTTAGAAGTCCACCGCAATCCCGTTGCGTACCCAGTCGCCGTAGCGGGTGGGGGAAAGGCCATCGGGGTCGGGCTCGTCTGGCACGGCTTGGGGTGTGGGCACCGGGTCGTTGCTCCAGTGGCCGGGCTTTTTGAACTCTGCGAGGCGGGTGGTGGCGCGTTTGGTCATGGCATCTTTTGCGCCCGCTAGCCGTGCGATGCAATCTCCCCTAGGGGCGGGCGATGGATATTCCCGGCCTTCCCGCGCGCAAGGCAGCGCTGCGTTTGCTTGATGCCGTGCTGCGGCGCGGCGAAACGCTTGATCAGGCGGGCAGCGCTGCGCTTTCCGCTTTGCGTTCGGCCCCAGACAAGGGGCTAGCCCGCGCGCTGGCGAGCGAAGTGCTGCGCTGGCTGGTCGATCTCGACGCGCTGATTGACGGCGCGACGCAGCAGATTTTGCCCGACGATGCCAAGGCGCGGAGCGTGCTGCGGCTGATGCTGGCCGGCTGGTTGCGGCTGGACACCCCCCCGCATGCGGTGATCGCCACCGCGCTGCCGCTGCTGGAAGGCGGGCCCAAGCGGCTGGCGCACGGGGTGTTCGGCGCGCTGGTGCGGCAGGATGTGAAGCTGCCCGCCGCGCCAACTTTGCCCGCCGCCGTCCGCGAGCGCTGGGGCGAGCGGGCCGAGGGGATTGCGGCTGGATTGACGCTGCCCCCGCCGCTTGACCTGACCCTGCGCGATCCTGCGACCACGGCAGACTGGGCTGAACGGCTCGGCGGCATGTCCTTGATGCCCGGCCATGTCCGCCTGCCGCGCGGCGATGCGGTGGAGAATATCGAGGGCTTTGGTGAGGGAGCATGGTGGGTGCAGGATTTGGCCGCCAGCCTGCCCGCGCGGCTGCTGGGACCGGGAGCGGGCAAGCGCGTGCTCGATCTCTGCGCCGCCCCAGGGGGCAAGACCATGCAACTGGCCGCAGCCGGCTGGCACGTCACCGCGCTGGATGCCAGCGCGCGGCGGCTGGAGCGGGTGCAGGCCAATCTGGACCGCACCGGGCTGGGTGCCGAACTGGTCGTGGGTGACGCGCTTACCTGGGAGTCCCCCGCAGCATTTGACGCCGTATTGCTTGACGCCCCCTGTACCGCAACCGGCACCTGCCGCCGCCATCCCGACGTGCTCCACCGGATCGGTGCGCGGCAGATTGCAGAGCTGGCCGAATTGCAAACCGCGCTGCTGGACCGGGCCCAGCCCTGGCTTAAGCCCAGCGGACAATTGGTATATGCCGTGTGCTCGCTGGAGCCCGAAGAAGGGTGTGAGCAGGCCACCCACGTAGCGTTACAGGGCGTTCCGATTACGGCGGCCGAGCTGCCTGACGGTGTTGCGCCGGACGCTGCGGGCTGGGTGCAAACCGGACCTGCCAGCCTGGCTGAAGCGGGCGGACTCGACGGGTTCTTCATGGCGCGCTGGCAAAAATAGCGCAGGGTACACCTGCCCTGTGCGCGATGCTATTTAGCCACCCCGGCAATCGCATCGGCCACCTGATCAACCAGTTCCAGCGGCAGGTCATGGCCCATGCCGGGGATTTCCAGCAGCTTGGCCCCCTGAATGTTCGCAGCGGTATCACGCCCGCCTTCGACCGGGACCAGCGCATCGTCGAGCCCGTGGATCACCAAAGTCGGCGCGCCGATCCGGCGCAGGCGCTGGCGGCGGTCGCCATCGTCGACAATCGCCGAAATCTGCCGCGCCGCGCCTTCGGGATAGAAACTGCGGGTGAAATCGCTTGCAATCCGCGTCCGCAAGCGGGTCTCGTCAGCGGGATAGCCGGGGCTGCCGATGGCTTTGGAGACGCGCAGGCCAATCGGGATCACATCGTCCAAAGTCGCTCCGGCGGGGGCGCGGTCCAGCAACGCCTTCATCGCCTCAGGCCGCGCGGGCGGCACTTTGCGGCTGCCGCTGGTTGACATGATCGAGGTCAGCGAGAGTACCCGGTCCGGAAAGTCCACCGCCACCAGTTGCGCGATCATCCCGCCCATCGACGCGCCGACCACATGCGCCTTGGCAATCCCCAGCGCATCGAGCAGCCCCACCGCATCGGCGGCCATATCGGTCAGCCGGTAAGGGATGCGCGCGCGCAGACCAAACATCCGCAGCAACGCGACGCGCTTGAAATTGGG
>JANORN010000217.1:0-26658 GCA_031415355.1 Novosphingobium sp.
GTCGAATTTGCACTCTCGGTTGGACTCCTGCATAAGCGCAGCAGAACGTTTTGTGCTGCGGTGCGGCATTTGTGCAACTTTACCCGGCGGAGTGTTTTTTGGGTTCGGCTCACCACCACGCCGCGAGCCACGGGGCACACCACGGCCATCATCATGGCGGGCAAGGCGCGGGCGGCCACGGCCCAGCCTTTGCGCTGGCAATCACGCTGAATCTAGGGTTCGTCATCGCTGAAATCGCCGCCGGGTTGTGGAGCGGGTCAGTCGCGCTGCTGGCAGACGCGGGTCACAATCTGGGCGATGTGCTGACTTTAGTCTTGGCCTGGGGGGCAAGCGTGCTGGCCGCGCGCCCGGCTTCCAACGGCTATACCTGGGGCTACAAGAGCTCGTCGATCCTGGCCGCGCTCGCCAATTCGGCACTGCTCTGGCTGGCGCTGGGGATGATCCTGCTCGAAACGTTGCAACGGCTGGCCGATCCGGCCCCGGTGGCGGGAATGACGATGATCGTGGTCGCCAGCATTGGGATCGCGGTGAATGGTCTGTCCGCGCTGCTGTTCGCGCGCGGCAGCAAGCATGACCTGAACCTGCGCGCCGCGTTCCAGCACTTGCTGGCCGATGCCGCGGTCTCTGCAGGCGTGGTGATCGCCGGGATTGCGATCCTGCTGACCGGACTGGCGTGGATCGATCCGGCGGTCAGCCTGATGATCACGCTGGTGATCGGCTGGGGCAGCTGGAGCTTGTTGAAACAGGCGCTGCGGATGGGCCTGCTGGCGGTGCCCGAGGGGATCGACGAGGCCGCTGTGCGCACGCACTTGCTGGGCCTGCCGGGGGTTGCCTCGCTGCACGATCTGCACATTTGGGGGATGAGCACCACCGAGACCGCGCTGACCGCACATCTGGTGATGCCGGGCGGGCACCCCGGTGACGCGTATCTGCGCGATCTGGCCGCATGGCTGGAGCATGAATTCGGGATCGATCATACCACGTTGCAAGTGGAATGCGGCGGCGACAACTGCCCGGCGATCAGGCATAGCGCAGCCACATGAGCGCCCCGCCTGACCTGATTGAAGCCATGCGCGGGATCGCTGCAGGGGATCGGCGCGCGTTGGAAACAGTCTATCGCGCCACGTCAGCGAAGCTTTTTGGGATTTGCCTGCGTATTGCAGGAGACCGGGGTGAAGCGGAGGACGCGTTGCAGGACGTCTATGTCAGTTTGTGGACCAGCGCCGCGCGGTACGATCCCGCGCGCGCCAGTCCGCTTGGCTGGCTGGCGGCCTTTGCGCGGAACCGTGCGATTGACCGCCTGCGCCGCCGCCGGCGGGTGGATGAAACCGCGCCGATGGAGGCCGCCGTCGCCGTCGCTGATGCCGCGCCGCTGGCCGATGCGGTGCTGTCTGCCGGGCAAGACCGCGCGCGGATTCACCACTGCCTGAGCGAGCTGGACGAACCGCAGCGCGGCGCGATCCGCACCGCCTTTTTTGAAGGCGTGACTTACGCCGAGCTGGCTGCGCGACAGGACGTGCCGCTGGGCACGGTCAAATCGTGGGTGCGGCGCGGGCTGGCCCGGCTAAAAGCGTGTCTCGAAGCATGACCGAACCCGATCTCCTCGCCGCCGAACTGGCGCTGGGCCTGCTGGACGGGGCCGATCTGCTGGCGGCGCGCGGGCGGCTGGCCACCGATCCGGCGTTTGTGGCGCAAGTGGCGGACTGGGAGGGCAAGCTCGCCCCGCTGTTCGATGAAATTGGCCCAGTTGAAGCCGATCCGGCGCTGTGGGCACGGATTGCGGGCGCGCTGGACGCTGCACCGCCGGCGGGCAGTGAAGTGCTGGCACTGCGCCGCGCGGTGCGCCGCTGGCAATGGACCGCCGCGCTGTCCGCCGCGGCCGCGCTGGTGATCGCGGTGCTGACCGGGCCGGTACTGCTGACCCCGCCGCCTGCTGCTGGACCCGCGCCGATGGTAGCATCGATGGAGCTTCCGGCAACGCAGCTTCGCCTTGGAGTCACATGGATGCCGGATCGCGGCGAGTTGATGGTCAGCGCCGCCGGAATGGCCGCTGATGGCGTCCACGATCACGAATTGTGGGTGGTTCCCACAAATGGCAAACCGCTATCGCTCGGCGTTGTTGTGGCGGGTGCAGCGCGCCGGGTACAATTGCCCGCAGCGCTCGCCGCGCAGCTGGGCGCAGGCGCGACCGTGGCGTTGTCGGTTGAAGCCATTGGTGGCTCGGTCAGCGGCATCCCCGGACCAGTCGTGGCCAGTGCGAAACTTTCTTCGACCTGAGCTGCATCCATCCATAACCCCGCTGCGTATTCTCTCCAGCAAGGCCGTTCCCCCTCCTCACCCCAGGTCTTGCTCCGTCAAAGGAGAGATACATGTTTCGCAAGTTTTCGGCCGGTTCGCTCACCCTCGCCGCAGTTGCCGCGCTGGGTCTTGGCGCGGTCAGCCTGTCCGGCGTCGCCCAAGCCGGAATGCATACCCGCGCGCCAGTGGTTGGCGGCGCTTCGATGCTGCCCACCCGCAATATCGTAGAAAATGCCTCGCGTTCAAAGATCCATACTACGCTGGTTGCAGCCGTGGGTGCCGCCGGTCTGGTCGATACGCTCGCCAGCCCCGGCCCGTTCACCGTGTTCGCGCCAACCAACGCTGCTTTTGCCAAGCTGCCCGCCGGTACGGTCGACACCCTGCTCAAGCCTGAAAACAAGGACACGCTGACCAAGGTGCTGACGTACCATGTCGTCTCGGGCCGGGTGCTTTCCACCGATCTGGTCAAGTTGATCCGCGCCGGTCGCGGCAAGGCCGAATTCGCCACGGTGCAGGGTCAAAAGCTGACCGCACGGATGATGGGCAAGCACATCGTGATTACCGATGCCAGCGGCGGCAAGGCGATGGTGACGCAGGCCAATGTGCTGCAATCGAACGGCGTAATCCACGTGACCAACGGCGTCTTCCTGCCGCGCTAACACGCTCTAAACCTTAAAGTTCTGCGGATACTCCATCCCGCAGCCTGCGCCTCGCCCTGACCCCCTTCGGGGGCGGGGTGCAGTGGTGTCAGCCATGGGCCTTAGGGTTCAAACCTAGTCTGGACTATAGTTCGGGCAATAGGCTGCCATCTCGCGCCAGAGCCGTTCGACCTTCTCGGGCGAATCGACCTTGGCGATCCGCGCCGCAGAGGCATCGTCGATATAGGCCATTTCGGTGCGCTGGATCGTAAACGGAGCATTTTCGCCGACAGCGTGCAGGATCACGAAGCCGCAGTGCCGCTGGGCGCGCTGGTAACGGTAAGTAACATCTATCGCGACATAGATGCCGGGCATGGGTTGGTCTGGCGAACCCTTGGTCCAGTTGATAGTCAGAATGCGCTTGCCAGTTGGCACACCGGCAAGTTTTCCAAAGCGCTCCTGATCCACCTGAAACTGCGCAAGTGGCAGTTGGCGTTTCAGCCCTTCTCCGAACATCGCATAGGCACTTGCAACATCGCCATCGCCCGCCGCAAGCTCGAACCTGATTAGCGTATCAAGCGCGCGCGCCTCAAGCGCTTCGCTGGGAATCCAGCCGCGCTCTGAACCAAGGGTAACGTTTACTACGCGGGGAGCGCCCGGGCTTTCAGCCGATGACGGCAAAGCTGCAAGCAGGGCCAGTACCGCGATGCTTGCCCGCAGCCGATGAAGGCGCAGTGACGGCCAGCTTGTCAGGCCGCTTCTTCCTTGCCCTTGTGCACCCGCACCGGATCCTTGCGGCCTTCGACCACGTCCTTGTCGATCACGACTTCGGCGATATCGGTTTCGGTCGGGATATCGAACATCGTGTCGAGCAGCAGCCCTTCGACGATCGAGCGCAAGCCCCGCGCGCCGGTCTTGCGTTCGATCGCGCGCTTGGCAATCGCTTCCAGCGCGTCATCAGTGAAGGTCAGCGCGACGTCTTCCAGATCAAACAGCCGTGCATATTGCTTGATCAGCGCGTTTTTCGGTTCTTTCAGGATCTTGACCAGCGCCACCACGTCCAGGTCTTCCAGCGTGGCGATCACCGGCAGACGGCCGACGAATTCGGGGATCAGCCCGAATTTCAGCAAGTCTTCCGGCTCAGCCTTTTGCAGCAGTTCGCCCACTTTGCGTTTGTCCGGATCGGCGACATGCGCGCCGAACCCGATCGAGCGCTTTTGCAAGCGGTCCGCGATGATTTTTTCCAGCCCCGCAAACGCCCCGCCGCAGATGAACAGGATGTTGGTGGTATCGACCTGGAGGAATTCCTGCTGCGGATGCTTGCGTCCGCCCTGCGGGGGAACGCTGGCCGTGGTGCCTTCCATGAGCTTGAGCAACGCCTGCTGCACCCCTTCGCCCGATACGTCGCGGGTGATGCTGGGGTTTTCGGCTTTGCGGCTGATCTTGTCGATTTCGTCGATATAGACGATCCCGTGCTGCGCCTTCTCGACGTTGTAGTCAGAGGATTGCAGCAGCTTCAGGATGATGTTCTCAACATCCTCACCGACATAGCCCGCCTCGGTCAGCGTGGTCGCATCGGCCATGGTAAAGGGCACGTCGAAAGTCTTGGCCAGCGTCTGCGCGAGCAGGGTCTTGCCGCAACCGGTCGGGCCGACCAGCAGAATGTTGGACTTCGACAGCTCAACCTCGCCGCCCTTGCCGCCGTGCTTCAGCCGCTTGTAATGGTTGTGTACCGCCACCGAGAGCACGCGCTTGGCGCGGTCCTGGCCGATCACGTAATCGTTGAGCGTTTCAAAGATATCGCGCGGGGTCGGCACCCCGCCGTCCTTCTTGCCCGCGATCCCGGCTTTGGTTTCTTCGCGGATAATATCGTTGCACAGCTCAACGCATTCATCGCAGATGAACACCGTCGGCCCGGCGATGAGCTTGCGCACTTCGTGCTGCGATTTGCCGCAGAAGCTGCAATACAGCGTGCTTTTCGCGTCCGATCCAGTCAGTTTCGTCATGCTCGTTCCCGTTGCCTCCGCCGGGGAGGTGCCCACCGCGACACTAGCCGCGCGAGCATATTTATCAATCCAGTACCATAGCAACGCGATATTGCGGTCCCCTGAAGCGGCAAGGTGGACAAATCCTTACCAAGCGCTTCAGTACGCCGCGCCTGCGCGGGCTATTCCGGCGCGCCGCCGCTGCCCTTGTCCGATCCCGGGGCATCGGCATCGGGGCGGCTTTCGAAGACCTGATCGACCAGCCCGAATTCCTTGGCTTCCTTCGAAGTCATCCAGGTATCGCGGTCCATCGCCGCAGTAACTTCTTCCACCGTGCGGCCGGTGAACTTGGCGTACAGCTCGTGCATTTCCTGCTTCAACCGCAGGATTTCGCGCGCCTGAATCTCGATATCGCTGGCCATGCCGCGCGCACCGCCGGACGGCTGATGGATCATGATCCGCGCCTGCGGCAAAGCTACCCGCATCCCGGGCTCACCCGCGGCAAGCAGAAAGCTGCCCATCGAACAGGCCTGGCCCACGCAGACGGTGGACACTTTGGGGCGGATATATTGCATGGTATCAAAGATCGCCATGCCGGCCGTCACCACGCCGCCGGGCGAGTTGATGTACATCGAGATATCCTTGCCGGGATTCTCGCTTTCCAGAAACAGCAGCTGCGCCACGATCAGCGAAGCCATGTGATCTTCCACTTCGCCGGTGACGAAGATGATCCGCTCGCGCAGCAACCGGCTGAAGATATCAAACGCGCGTTCGCCGCGGCTCGATTGTTCGACCACCGTCGGCACAAGCGCGCCGGTGATCGGGTCAGAGTTGAATTTTCCGTGTGCGCCGGAAGCGCCGAACAGGTCGAGCATGTGGGTCCTCGCTGATTGAATGAGCTATGTCGGCGCTGGTGGCGAAATGTTCAAGTCCGTTAACCGATTCCATCGGGAAACCGGAAAAGCCCGCCAGTTGATTTGTACCTTAGGAACGGGACAGAAATCATAGTTAATATGATGTAGCTTCAGAATATCAACGCGGCAGATAAGCCGAACGCATAATATTGTGAATGGGTCGCCAATGACAGAATCTCTCTTCCAGTGGGAAGGGCTAGGGGAAAAAACTGATGACGACATACTTGCTAAATTATATCGTCTGGTTCTTTCAATCGAAAGCCGGATTTCCCACATTTCCGAGCATCTGACTGGTTCAGATGAACAAAGTCTCAATGTAACTCCTGGCGATGCGAATGAACATGGTACTGGGTCGGTATCGGGCGCAATCAAGACTTTGCCGGATCCGCGCTTGCTTCGGCGCGTGATCAAGCAAAGAACCTATCGTGCAACCTATTTCCCGGACGGTCTATTTGCTGATCCCGCTTGGGACATGCTGCTGGATCTTGCCGCTGCTCAGGCTGAATTCAGGCAAGTGTCGATAACGTCGCTGTGCCTGGCGTCGGGCGTGCCGGGCACGACCGCTTTGCGGTATGTCGAATTGCTGATCTCCACCGGTTTGTGCGCCCGGCGGCCCGATACGACAGATCGTCGCCGGACCTGGATCACGTTGACCGATCGCGGAGTCAAAGCCGTTGCAGCCTATTTTCATCGAATCATGCCGCAAGACCGAAGTGTCACCGAAACCGCCTGATCTGCTGCTCGCCGCGCAGTGCGGTCAACGGCAGACCAGCGCGCAGCCTGGCTGACCGCGTGTCAGACTATCAATCTAGTATTTGAAATTGTTTCTATCCTTGGCTATGATAATACTCGGGGATAGAAACAATGTTGGAACTAATGATCCGTATCGGAAAGGCTACATCCGTTCTGGACGTAGTCAATCTTTGCGGTGATGAATTTGACAAGTACGGCGCGCATATCCGTAGCTATCATTTTGTCGACAGATTTAGCTCGCAAGTGGGCAAAAGCGCGGTTGTCATGGAATCCGGGTTTCCACCCGATTGGATGGCGCTCTATCGGCGCTCCGCCTTTCGTGCGAATGATCCCATTCCAGACTTTATCATGAAGAAAGGCAGGACGATGACCTGGCAAGCCGCGCTGGCAGCACAGCAGCTCACCCCCGCGCAGCAAGACTTTGCCCGCCAGATGGCTGACCATGGTCTGGTCCATGGCGTCAGCTACGCCGTGTTCGGACCGCATGGCAGTGAAGCCTATGCGTCGTTCTCATTTGGGCGCGAGTTCACGAGCGAAGACCCCCCGGTGATCCGGTTGCTGGTGGCCGTTGCGCAAGCCGGGCACCGCCGGATTGCCGCGCTGACCGACAAGCTGGCCACACCGCCGAAGCTTTCAAGCCGGGAACTGGAGGTACTCAATTGGCTCGTACGCGGCAAATCGTCGCGCGATATCGCCACGATCATTGACCGCAGCCCTGCGACTGTCGAGACCTTTATCAAACGCCTTTACGCGAAGCTTGAAGTCCATGACCGCGCAGGCGCGATCATTGTTGCCCTGCGAATGGGCATTGTGAAGCTTTAGCAGACGCTGCGGCTAGATTGTTTGGTTGCCTCACACCTGTGCGCGCTCGGACCCGAAATGATCCCCGGGGGCGATTGCGAGCCAATTGATGAGCAATTTCAGAACTGACCAGGCCGCAGCCGCCAGCGTTACCATCGAACAACGCCTGCTACCCCTGATCGCGGCGGCGCGGGCAGCGGGCGGGTAAGGTTTTTTCTGGAATCAAGCGGCAAAGAAAGATGGCCAGTAATGGAACCGGTCTGGCAGGCAAACGTTGCGCTTAGGAAAGGAACCAAACCATGCCTGACCCAAAACCCCGCCCCGTGCGGATCGACTTCAATGATCCCGACGCCCAGAACGCCGAGCAATCCGAGGCCGGGACCCAAGCGCAGGATGTCGCCAACGACGCGCTGGCAGGCGGAACCGGTTCAGCGCTCGATTCGGAACGGGTTCAAGCGGACGACCCCGGCGAATTGTTGCCCGACGATACCCCTGACCTGATCGATCACATGAACGACATGCTGCAGTCGGGCCGGATCGACATGGACGCATTTGAAGGCGAAGAACTGCTGGACGACGAACCCGGCGAATGATGCGCGGATTACACAAGCAGAAGGGGCGCCGATTGGACGCCCCTTCTGCTTATGGTTCCGATGCATTCTGCCTAGCGGCAGCGCACTTCGCGGTTTGAATCAATCGCTGCACCGGCCGCGCCGCCAGCGATGGCACCCAGCACGGTGCCGAGCGTTTCAGAGCGGCCGTCCGCAATGATATTGCCCAGCACGCCGCCCGCGATTGCGCCAACGATCAGGCCGGTCGAACCATCGCTGCGGCGGCAATAGTATTGCCCGTTGCTGCCGCGATAGATCCGGTCGTTATTGGACAGGCGGCGCTCGCGATAGCGGCGGTCCTGGCGGTGATAACGGTCGGCGTAATAGCCGTTATAGCGCGGATCAGGCCGGTCATAGTCATAGGACCCGTTCTGGCTGTAATACCCCTGATCGTAATAGCCCCAGCCATCATCGGCGTAGCGATCACCAGTTGTAGCGCAGCCAGCCAGTGAAGTCGCAACCAGTGCGCCCGCCAGAATTCGGATTTGCATCGTCGCTCTCCATTCCCCAATCCCGCCACATTTGGCGGCCATCAGGGAATACAACGCGGCTGGTGGTACAAGGTTCCGCGCGGACCAATCGCGGCCCGGCGGATACCTTCAATCCCGATTTGACTTATGCCTTAGGCGCAACCTTCTTGGCCGGAGCCTTCTTCGGAGTGGCTTCGGCCGGTTCAGCTTTTTCAGACTTGGGCGCAGCAGCCTTCTTGGCGGGCTTGGTCGCCACAGCTGGTGCAGCCTCGGCCTCGGCCGGAGTCTTCTTCGCCGCCGCCTTCTTCGCCGGTTTGGCAACGGGAGCCGGAGCGCTTTCTTCGGCCTCGATTGCGGCTTGCAGCTCGTCCTTGGTCACTTCGCGTTCGCTGACTTCGGCCTTGTCGAACAGAAAATCGACAACCTTGTCCTCATACAGCGGCGCGCGCAGCTGCGCGGCGGCGAGGGGTTCGGACTGGACATATTCCATGAACCGCTGGCGGTCTTCCGGGCGATACTGCTGCGCGGCCTGCTGCAACAGCATGTTCATTTCCTGCTGGCTGACTTCCACGCCGTTGGCTTGGCCGATTTCAGACAGGAGCAGGCCAAGCCGCACGCGGCGCACGGCAATCGCGCGGTAATCGTCCTTTTCGGCTTCGATCTCAGCCATGGCCGCAGCGGGATCTTCCTCCTTCGCGGCTTCCTGCTGCAACTGCTGCCAGATCTGTGCGAATTCGGCTTCGACCATGCTGGGCGGCACGTCAAAATCGTGACCAGCGGCGAGCACATCGAGCAGCGCACGCTTCATCTGGGTGCGGGTGAGGCCAGCGTTTTCCTGCTCCAACTGACCGCGCAGCAAGCCTTGCAGCTGCGCCAGATCGGTCAGACCGAGCGCCTTGGCGAAGTCATCATCGATTTTGGTTTCACCGGCTACCTTCACGGACTTGACCACGATGTCAAAAGTGGCGTCCTTGCCCTTCAGGTCTTCGGCTTGATAGTCAGCGGGGAAGGTCACGGTGATGGTCTTCTCATCCCCAGCCTTCGCGCCCACCAGCTGTTCTTCAAAGCCCGGGATGAACCGGCCCGAACCGATTTCAAGCGCGGCGTCTTCGGCCTTGCCGCCGTCAAATTCAACGCCATTCAGCTTGCCCAGGAAATCAATGATCAACTGATCGCCGGTTTCGGCCTTCTTGCCCTTCTTGGCGTCAACGAAAGTCGTCTGCTGGCCCGCAATCTTGGCGACTGCATCGGCCACTTCGGCATCGCTAACCGGCACGGTCAACTTTTCCAGCTTCAACCCGTCGATTGCTGGCGCAGCGATGGCGGGCAGCACTTCGAGCGCGACCGTCAGTTCAGCGTCCTTGCCTTGTTCATAGCCATCACCCAGCGCGACCTGCGGCTGCATTGCCGGGCGCAACTGCTTTTCACCCATCAGCGTGTCCATGGCATCGCGGATCGAGACGTTGAGCGCTTCCTGGTGCAGCGCCGGGCCGTGCATCTTCTTGACCAGGTTGGCGGGCACCTTGCCGGGGCGAAAGCCGGGCATGCGGACCTGCGGGGCCATTTTCTGCACTTCGCCGTCAACCCGCGCGGCGATAACCTTCGCCGGAATCGTGATCGCATAGGCGCGCTTCAAACCCTCGTTGGTGGTCTCGACAATCTGCATGACAATAGAAGCCTTTTTACAATACATCAGGCGGCAACCGCGCTGGCCCGGGTGACGGAAACTGGTGCGGGCGAAGGGACTCGAACCCCCACATCTTGCGATACTGGTACCTAAAACCAGCGCGTCTACCAATTCCGCCACGCCCGCGAGCGTCGATTACCCGGCACTCTGGCGCACCAGATGGCGAACCAAAGCAAGGAATCAAGGCGTGGCCCTTAAGCGGCTGCGCCGCAAAGGGCAAGCGGCCACGCGGCAGGCATGGAACCATGCAAGCCCAAGCGGGTTGTTCCATAAGAAAGGAACCACCATCCATGGCCACCCAACCCCCTGTTCAGCCCGACCGGATCGATCCGCAATCGCCCCCCGAGAGCCCGCAGCGCCCCAACACTGACCCGATGCCGGGCCAGCCCGATGAATTCGGGCCGGTAGAACCGGACACGGTGCAGCCCGGCGAAATGCCGCAGGAAGTGCCGCCGCAGCTTTGAGCGGCTGGTCCTAGGGCCAGCTGCCAAAAGTCTCATCCAAACCCCGTTCATGCTGAACTTGTCGAAGCACTGTCTTTTTCTTCGGGCCTGACGCACCACTGCGTGAAGAAAAAAACAATCCCTCGACAGGCTCAGGATAGACGGTGTTTGAGGTATAGCGATTCACATTTCCTGATGGCCTCGCTAAGGTGACAAAGTTCCCCATGAAATGGGGGTTTTTTGTCACCTGATGTCACTTTTGCGGCGCGCATCCTGCGCGCGGCGCCGAAATGCCAAGTGGCGGAGCCAGTTGATTCATCAACGCAGTTACCGCAGTTGAATTCCTACATTGCAAGGGTGCTGGAGCAGCCTGGCGGCAACGCCGCGTCAGCCAAGAGTCAACGCAAACCGAGCAGCACCCCCAGCTGCGCCATCCAGCCCAGCGGCTTCGCTTTCACGGAACCTTGCACGGGCACGTCGCAGTCCAGGCAATAGGCCTGCGCGCCGCGCCCGCTGAACAGGCGTTCCAGCCCGGCCACCGCTTGCTGCAATCCGGCCTGCTGGCGCTGCGCGGTCAGGGCGACGAAATCGCCTGACCCGCCAGGGCTGTCGGCTTCCTCATCGTCGCCCAGCAACATGTCGAGCAACGAGGCATAGGGATCGGCTTCATCGCCCAGATAGTCCGGATGCCAATCGCCGTCGGCCAGCCCGGCCTGCTTGGCGGCCCAGGCAAGCGCGGTGTCGAGCCCGCCAAACTCATCAACCAGCCCCAGTTGCCGCGCGGTGCCGCCATCCCAGACGCGGCCTTGCGCGATGGTATCGATCGCTTGCGGCGTCTTGCCGCGCGCGGTGCTGACCAGGCCCAGAAAGCGGCCATAGTTCGATTCAAGATTGCCCTGGATCATCGCGCTGACTTCCGGGGTCAGTCCGGTCAGCAGATCGGGCTGACCAGACAAGGGCGTGGTTCGGACCCCGTCCCCGGTCACGCCATAATCCGCCAGCGCGCGTTCAAAGCTGGGGAATACGGCGAAGATTCCGATCGAACCGGTGATCGTATCGGGCTCTGCAAAAATCCGATTACCGGGGGTTGCCACCCAATAGCCGCCGCTGGCCGCGAGATTGGCCATCGAAATCGCGACCGGGCGCGGCTTGCGGTCCTTGTCGCCTGTTTTGCCGGCTTTGAACCGGACCAGCGCAGTGCGGATTGCTTCGGAGGCCATCACCGATCCGCCGGGCGAATCGACCCGTAGCACCAGCGCGGGTGCGTCTGACGCGGTGGCTTCATCGATCAGCTTCGCAATCCGGTCACCGCCGGCCGTGCCCGGCCCGGCCTTGCCGTCAACAATCTCGCCCGCGACGGTCACCACCGGGATCGCTTGTCCGGGTGTTTCCACCGGATTGGCGGCCAGCCATGGGGCCAGCGTGGTATGGGCATAAGTGCCCGGCAGTTCGTCCAGCGGATCAGCGCCGACCAACGCCTTCACCCGCTCACCGAACATCACCTTGTCGCCCAGCTTGTCGACCAGCCCGGCGGCGAGCGCGGCCTGTGCGGCATTGCCGCCGGACGCTTTCAGCCATGCAACCGGATCGCTGGTAACGCGGGCGATATCCGCTTTGGGCCGGGCCTGCTTGACGTTGGCCTGCCATTGTTCCCAGACTGCGGCGTAGAGCGCGCGGCGCGCTTCGCGGCTGGGATCGGACATGGTGTTGCGCTCATAAGGCTCGACCGCATCCTTAAAGGTGCCCACCTTGAACACATGCGCGGTCACTTTGAAACGGTCCAGCAACTGGCCATAATACAAGCGGTTGCCGCCGGGGCCGACCACGAAGGCCCCGCCCAGCGGATCGACCCAGACCTCGCTGGCGTGGGCGGCCAGCAGCATCGCATCATCGGCATAGCCGACCGCCCAGGTCAGCACCGGCTTTTTCGCCGCGCGGACTTTGTCCATCGCTGCACCGACTTCGCCCATCGAAACCTGCCCGCCGCCCATGAATTTGGACAGATCGAGCACCACCGCCTTGATCCGGTCATCCGTGGCGGCGTTTTCCAGCGCCTGGACGAGGTCGCGCGTGCGGTACTGGGTGGTCGGCACATTGCTGGATAGCAGCGCCTCCAGCGGATCGCGCAGCGCCGGTTCTTCCACGATGGTCCCGTTCAACTTCAGCAACAACGCCCCGTCCTGCACCGCGCCGGGGCTGGGACGAGTGGTCAGCACTGCGAACAGCCCCATGAAAAACAGCAGCAGGAACAGCAGCGCGAGCCCGTCCTTGACCGCGACCAGCAGTTTCCAGACCTTGCGAGCGAATATCATGCGGGTTCCTTGCTGTGACTTGGCGCAGACATAGGAAGCCTGCGGCTGAAACGCGAGTCCGGGATCGACCGGGGGGGAACCACGACTGACAGAACGCAATTGCCCTGCATCCTCCCCCTCGGGGGAGGGGACCCACGCAGTGGGGGAGGGGCACGCGCGGGTGCTCCTAACATCGAAAGCTCAGCCGCTCTGTATGCCAGACTCGCATCGGCCAGCGCGCTCAGGATTACCCGCCTGTGCCACTCCACCATCCTGAAATAATTTCAGGATGGTCCCCCTCTCCCACAGGAGAGGATTAGCGGCTTGCCCCTGCGCCTCACGCGCACTAAGGCACTGGCTTCAATGACATCGCCGATCTCAGCCGCTCCGGGCCGCTATCCAGCAGGCTCCGCCGCCTTTCCGCACCGCGACCTGACGGGTCTGGCGGGCCTCGCTCCGTGGGAGCTGCTGTATCTGCTGGATGAGGCGGAGCAATGGGTCACGCTGAACCGCTCGGCCAGCAAGCGCGATGACCGGCTGCGCGGGCTGACGATCATCAATGCCTTCTTCGAAAACTCCACGCGCACGCTGCTGAGCTTTGAAATCGCTGGCAAACGCCTGGGTGCGGACGTGGTCAACATGCACGCCGCGCAATCGAGCGTGAAGAAGGGCGAAACGCTGATCGATACGGCGATGACGCTGAACGCGATGCGCGCGGACGCCATGGTAATCCGCCATGGCAGCAGCGGCGCGGTGCAGCTGATCGCGGACAAGGTCGATTGCCCGGTGCTCAATGCGGGCGACGGCCAGCATGAGCACCCGACCCAGGGCCTGCTCGATGCGCTGACCATCCGCGATCACAAGGGCGATTTCGGCAAGCTGACGATCACGATCTGCGGCGATATCCTGCACAGCCGGGTCGCGCGGTCAAACATCCATTGCCTGACCACGCTGGGGGCCGATGTCCGCGTCTGCGCCCCGCCCGCGCTGATGCCCGCGGGGATCGAGGCGATGAAAGTCACTCCGTTCTACGATTTTGACGCGGCGCTGGACGGCGCCGACGTGGTGATGATGCTGCGCTTGCAGCAGGAACGGATGAGCGGGCAGTTCATCCCCTCCCCGCGCGAATACCGCCACCTCTATGGCTTGACCATGGAGCGGCTGGCGAAGGCCAAGCCCGATGCACTGGTGATGCACCCCGGCCCGATGAACCGCGGGATCGAAATCGACAGCAATGTTGCTGACCTACCCGGCCGTTCAGTGATCACCAGCCAGGTCGAAATGGGCGTGGCGATCCGCATGGCCTGCCTTGACGTGCTGACCCGCCGCGCGCGCGGGGTCGCCGGCTGGGCCACGGGCGATTCGGCTCCTGGGGACTGGGCATGACCGCCGCGCCGGGACTGACCATCACTGGCGGCAAGCTGGTCCTGCCGGATGGCACAGTGCAGCCAGGCGGGGTCCGCTGCGAAGGAGACCGGATCGTCGCCCTGGGCGCGGCCCAACCGCTGGCCGGTGACCGGGTGGTGGAGGCCAAGGGCCTGCTGATCACCCCGGGGCTGATCGATCTGGGGGTCTTCGCGATTGACAAGCCCGCGTTTCATTTCGGCGGGATTACTCGCGCGGCGCTGATGCCAGATCAAACTCTGGTGCTGGACAAGCCCGCGACGGTGCGGTTCGCTGCGCAATCGGGCAAGCCCGACTTGTGGGTTCATCCGCTCGCCGCCGCGACCCGTGATCTGGCGGGCTGCGACATTGCCGAACTCGCGCTGATGCGCGATGCCGGGGCCAAGGCCGTCGCCACCGGGCGGCGCTGGATTGCCGACAGCGGCGCGATGCACCGGCTGCTGTCTTATGCGGCCATGCTGGGTCTGGTGGTGGTGGCCCATTCCGAGGACGGCGGGCTGACCGGTAACGCAGTGGCGACCGCGGGCGAGATGGCCACCCGGCTGGGCTTGCCATCGGCTCCCGCTGAGGCCGAAGCGCTCGCGGTGGCGCGCGATCTGGCGCTGGCCGAGATGACCGGCGCACGGCTGCACCTGCGCCAGGTGACCACTGCGGCGGCGTTGACGCTGGTGCGGCAGGCCAAGGCGCGCGGCGTGGCGGTGACGGCGGGCGTGACCCCGGCGCATTTCATGCTGTCCGACATTGCCACCAGCGACTTCCGCACCTTCGCGCGCCTCTCGCCGCCCTTGCGCAGCGAGGCCGACCGGCAAGCGGTGCGCGCCGCGATTGCCGACGGGACGATCGACGTGATCGCATCAGGCCACGACCCGCGCGGGCCGGAAGACAAGCGTTTGCCCTTCGTTGATGCCGAACCGGGCATGGCAGGCGCGGAAACGCTGCTGCCGCTGACCATGGCCCTTGTACGCGACGGGGTGATCAATACGGGCCGGGCGTTTGCCCTGCTTTGCGCCAATCCGGCGGCGCTGCTGGGCGTCGATGCCGGGCAGCTTGCGGTGGGCAAGCAGGCCGATCTGGCGCTGATCAATCCCGACAAGCCTTGGCTGGTCGATTCGGACCAGATGGCCGCCGCCGCCGGGAACACTCCATTCGACAAGCTGCCGGTCCAGGGTCGCGCAGTGCGCCTGTTCAAGGGCGGGACCGAAGTCGGAATGTAGCTATTTGCCGATTACTATCGGTTCGGCACCAGCCCGCTCTCCCGCCCGACCTCTCATAGGGTTTCCTCATGTTGGGTGGTGGGGCGGGGGAGCGGGCTGGTGCCGTCTGCTGTAAGGACACCAACGCAAAACCCCCGGCCGTTGCCGACCGGGGGTTCCACGCTTGAACTTGCGAACCGTTTGTTTTCGTTAGGGACCTGTAAATCAGCGGCGACGCGCCAGTGCCGGGCCGCGCACCACCGGCTTGGCCATGGCGAGCGCCGGAGCGCCCGGGCGCGGTGCGGCATAGGCAAAGCAGGCCCCGCCGCGCTGCTTAAGCGACGAGCATAGCCCACGCGCGCCGCTGGCATCAAACCCGGCTGCGGCGACGCGGTAATAGACCTTGCCGCGCACAGTCGCTTGCGTGATTGTCATCTTATAACCGCGCAGGGCGGGGCTGCGCGCGGCGTAAATGCCCCAAGCGCGGCGTGCGCCCTGCTGGCTAGAGAAGGAGCCCAGCTGGACCAGATGCGTGCCATTGGTGACCGCGCGTGGAGCCAAAACGGCGGGCGCTGCACGGCGCGGCGCGGCGCGCACCGGAACGACGCTGGCCTGGACTGCTCGTACAGGCACTGCCCGCGCTTGAACAACCCGAACCGGCGCTGGACGCGCACTTGCCGTAAGCACGGGAGCGGACCGGTTGGGAACCGCCTGCACCACCGGATTGGAGACAAATTGAACATTGCGAACCTGAACTGGCACGGCAACAGGCGCGGCCACGGGTGCGGGTGCGGCGCTGGCAAAGGCACGTTCAAACTGAGCGCCCGGCGCAGCCACGGGAATGGGCGCAGCTGCGGCGACCACGGGGTCGAGACTCGCCAGCTGCGTGGGAGCACCACCTGCCGCGCCATTGATCGGCGGAAGTTCTGATGGCGCAGCCGGCGCAGCCGCTACGCGCGGTGCTTCCACCGCAACCGGAACGATCGCCTTGATTGCGCCCTGTTCGGCCGCTGCCTGTTGCACGTCTGACGAGGCTGACAAGGCCAGCCGCACCGGCAAACCGGAGTCGGCCCGCAGCGGTGTGCCCAGCAGGCCGGCCACCCGCTGGCGATGCGCTTCGGGGCTGGCTTGCGCCGCCCAGGCGCTGATCCGGGCATCAACCTCTCCAGCGGGAACGTCCTGCCGCACCATCATCCGCGCTTCGCGCCAGCTACCGTCAAGCGCAAAGGCATAAGCCAGGTTCTGGCGAATCTTCGGCGTGTTCTGTCCGCCGCGCAGCGCATCATTGAGCACCGCCACGCCGCGCCTGGTATCACCGGCGAGCGCGAGGGCCAGGCCCAGGTCGCTGACCGGAATGGCATCGCGCCAGTCATTCAGGATTGCCTGGGCTTCGCGGTTGTTGCCCGTCGCTACATTGGCGAGCGCCAGCCCCAGCGCAGTCCGCGCGGAATTGTCGCCCAGCGTCATCGCATCGTTGAGTGAGGTCACGGCCGAATCAAATCGCCCGCCCTTGAGATAAATCTGGCCCAACAGCGCCCGGTACGCCGGTTCGCGCGGATTGCCTTGCACGGCGGCTTCGGCCAGCGCGATCGCCTGTTCGATCTTGCCTTTTTTCAGCGCGGCCTGCGCCTGCGCGGCGATCTGATCGGGCTTTTGCGCCGCGATCACCGCACTACCTCCGCTGAGCGTCGCGACGGCGATGATCCCGGCCAGTCCGAGTGGCAACAGCGCGCGGTGAAAGCGTTTGGCAGACATGGGAAGGCTCCCTTCAAAGAAAATACGGGTCATGTGCGCCGCCTCGCCACTTGGGCGGCAAGTTCGGCGAGATCGGGTAAGTCACTCAGCAGGTGATCAAGCGCTTCGGTAACGATTTGCTGCGCGCTGCGGTTGCGCAGGGTGCAGGCCAGCCGCAGCTTCAAATGCCGTTCGGCATCGACCCGCAGCGTAAAGGCAGCGCGGCGGCCGTCCGAAAGCGCGGAGCGGCGCGCGCGCGGCGGGGTTGCAGGCGTTGCGCTCATCCGGCGCACGACCGCTTCCTGCTGTTCGACCACCGCCGGTTTGGCAGCAGCAACCGGGAGAATTTGTTCTGGCTGGATCGCCACAACAGCGGATACAGGCTGTGGCCGGGCCACTTCCTCGCCCATGTCATTCCAGCCGAGATCGTCTTCTGCGTGCGGCGCGTCATCCACGGCGGTCTGCTGCAACGGCAGCAATTGCGGCCGCATCGCCGGGCGTGCGCCGCCCTTACGGGCGAGCAGGCTGGGGCCCAGTGAGGCGAAGGTTTTCGGTTCTGACATGCCCCCGGCCCCCATCACGAACCGACGACACGGCGGCCAAAGCCACCTGCCTGACGGTGGTTTCCGGGAACCGCCGAGATGCTGCTGGGAGCAGCGAACACAGTGCGGCGAAAGTTCTTTTCCAGCCGGTCAGAGACATAGTTCCACAGCGCCACAACCTCACCAGCGGAGCGGCTGTTGGGTTCCACTTCCATGACGGTGCGGCCATCGATCATCGATGCGGCAAAGTCTGTGCGGTGGTGCAGGATAATCGGGGCGACGGTGCCGTGCTGCGACAGCGCGACAGCAGCTTCAGAGGTAATTTTGGCCTTGGGCGTCGCGCCATTGACCACAAAGATCAGCGGCTTCCCGGCGCGTTCGCAAAGGTCCACCGTAGCCCCTACAGCGCGCAGATCGTGCGGGCTGGGGCGGGTTGGCACGACGATCAGTTCGGCCACCGAAATGACTGACTGGATCGCCATGGTAATTGCGGGCGGGGTATCGATAACTGCCAGTTTGAAGCCCTGCTGGCGCAGCACCGCCAAATCGGAAGCGAGCCGGGCGACCGTGGTCTGGGCAAAGGCTGGAAAATCATCCTCGCGCTCGTTCCACCAGTCTGACAGCGAGCCTTGCGGGTCGATATCGATCAGGACGACCGGACCGGCTCCAGCGCGCTGGGCCTGCACGGCGAGGTGACCGGACAGCGTGGTCTTGCCCGAGCCCCCCTTCTGCGATGCCAATGCGAGTACGCGCAACGTCTTGTCCCCTTGTAGGCCGAACACCGGACATAAAACGCCCGATAGAATGAGTTCGGAATGGGGGATCGCAGAACGTTCCTAATTTTGGGTTAACGGCAGCGCGGGTTTGCTGGCTTGGCAAAGCAGTTCAGCACGCATAAATCCTTTGCTAACCATGCGTTCACTATGCCAATTAACCGCGCAGGCAGGCGCTGGCGGCGGACGGCAGGCGGATCGGCAGCGAATTGCTGAAGCACCTGGCTAAATACCGCGAAGACAGGAATTTTTGGTATGGGTCGTACGTGTTTCTTCGCAGTCGCGCTGGTTGGCACGATGTTGGCTGGCACTGTGCTTACAAGCGCGCCGGCATTGGCAGACGTCAAGTCAGGGGTCGAAGCCTGGACGCGCGGGGACTATGCGGCGGCGGTGAAGGAATGGCAGGGGCCGGCCGTGCGCGGCGATGCCGATGCCCAGTTTAACCTTGCGCAGGCGTTCAAGCTGGGCCGGGGCGTGCCGCAGAATCTGGTCCAGGCGGAGCGCCTGTTCGGGCAAGCGGCGGCGCGCGGACATTTGCAAGCGGCGGACAATTACGGGCTGCTGCTGTTCCAGCGCGGCCAGCGCGAACAAGCGCTGCCCTATCTGAAAGCTGCCGCCGAACGCGGCGATCCGCGCGCGCAGTATCTGTTGGGGATTGCGCATTTCAACGGCGATATCGTCGGCAAGGACTGGCCGCGCGCCTATGCGCTGGTCAGCCTGGCCCGCCAGGCCGGGCTTGATCAGGCGAAGCCCGCGCTGACCCAGATGGATCAGTTCATCCCGATCGAGCAGCGCCAGCAAGGGATGGCCATGGCCAGCGAACTGGCCGCCCGGGCCGAAGCGGCCCGATCACAGCAATTGGCGGCGGTCGATCTGGCCAGCACGGTGCCAACCGGCGCGGCGCCGCTGCCGACCGCGCCAATGCGGCCAGGCGGCCCTGCCCCGACGATTGCTTCGGCGGAAACAGCGGTCGCCTCCGCCGCCCGCGCGGCCGGAGGGGAAAGCCCGCGCGGCGCTGGTGCGGACTACGCCCGGCCCGGCCCGGTGACGGTGACGATGCCTGCCCCGGTCCGCATTCCGGTTCCTGCCATCGTCCAGCCGCCGCGCGCCGCCGCCGTTGCACCCGCCAGCGGGCCGTGGCGGATCCAGCTGGGCGCGTTTGGCGTGGCCGCCAATGCCGATGCCGCCTGGAACCGCGTCAAGGCCCGCCCCGAACTGGCCGGGCATCCCCGGATCAATGCCCGCGCGGGCAGTGTGGTCCGCTTGCAGGCAGGGGGCTTTGCCAGCGAAGCGGCTGCCAAAGCGGCCTGCGCGCGGCTGAGCGCGGCGGGCAACACCTGCATCAGCCTGCGGAACTGACCAGGTGACGCCAGCGCGGCCCCGCATCGCCGCGCTGGATTTGCTGCGCGGGATCGCCGTGCTGGGGATCGTCGCTGTCAACGTCACCAGTTTTGCCGGCTCGTTTTCCGCGCTCTATTCGCCTGATTTGGTCACCCCCGCCGGCCCGGCGGACCACGCCGTCTGGCTGGGCATGATGGTGCTGTTCGAAGGCAAGCTGCGCGCGCTGTTCAGCATCCTGTTCGGGGCCAGCCTGCTGCTGTTTATCGAGCGCGCGGATGCAAACGGCCGCAATGGGGAGGGCCTGCAAATCCGCCGCTTGGGCTGGCTCGCATTGTTTGGCTATCTGCATTATTTGCTGTTGTGGGAGGGAGACATCCTGTTCCTCTATGCCGTGGCCGGCTTCATCGCCTTGCCGCTGCGCCGCGCGCCGCCGCTGGCGCTGTTCGCGGCAGGGCTGTTGCTGCTGACACTGTGGCAAGGCTGGGGCTGGATGATGTGGCACGCCCCGATCGCCAACGAACAAGCGGTGCAGGCCGGTGCGGCGACTCCCGCGCAGTCCAAAGCCTACACTGCCACGCTTGCGCGCTATCGCAAGAATGACCGGGAAGACCTTGCTTTGGTGCAAGGCAGCGCCGGCGCGCTCATCGTGCACAAAGCGCTAGCCGATTCGTTTCGCCCGGTGCGGGTGGTGTTCTATGCGCTGGGTGAGACGCTCTCGCTGGTGCTGATCGGGATGGCCTTGTTCAAGGCCGGGATGTTTGCCGGGCACTGGCGGCGGCGCAGTTTGACCGGGCTGGCGCTGGGCGGCATCGCGCTGGGCGGGCTGGCGACTGGTGCGCTTGTCCGCTGGGCGGGTGAGCTGGGCTATCCCGAAATCACCATGCGGTTCGCGCTGAATTACGGGCTGAGCTGGCCGCATCTGGCGATGGCGCTGGGCTATGCGGCTGCGCTGATGCTGGTGGCACCAGCCTTGCTCGACACGCGGCTCGGCCAATGGCTGGTCAGCGCCGGGCGGATGGCGTTTAGCAATTACATCGGCACCAGCCTGGTGTTGTGCGCGCTGTGCTATGGCTGGGGGCTGGGCTGGGCAGGCCAACTGAGCTTGACCGCGCAAGCCACGCTCGCCGCGCTGATCATGGCACTGATGCTGATCTGGAGCGCGCCGTGGCTGCGCCAGTTCCGGCAAGGTCCGCTGGAATGGCTGTGGCGCTCGCTGACCGAAGGGCGGCGGCTCGCGTTCAAATCCTAGTTGCTATTGCGATCCATTCGCAATATAACAGTCGCCTAACTGGAGCGACTCGCCGATGTATATCTGCGTTTGCAATGCCATTAAAGAATGCGAGCTGCGTGCCGCCGCGCGGTGCCACGCGGGCGATCCTGATGCGGTCTATGAGGCCTTGGGCAAAGTGCCGCAGTGCGGCCAATGCCTGGATGACGCCGTCACCATCCTGATCGATGAACGATCCCGCGTGCTGCCGCGCGAACTGGCCTGATTGCCCGCGCGTCTTGCGATTGAATCGCAATTTAGGCCCGGAATTCCGCCATTTTTCCTGACCTATGACCTTGCCCTGCGCGGCCCCCGCGTGCATAGCAGCGGCTGAAAAACACGATGGAGATAGTCATGCAGGGCGATGCAAAAGTCATCGAATTCCTCAACGCGGCGCTGCTGAACGAGTTGACCGCGATCAACCAGTACTGGCTGCATTACCGGATGCTCGATAACTGGGGCGTGAAGAAACTCGCCGAGTACGAACGCCACGAATCAATCGATGAGATGAAACACGCGGACAAGCTGGCGGACCGGATCCTGTTTCTGGATGGCCTGCCCAATTTTCAGGCGATTGGCCGTTTGCATGTGGGCGAGACCGTCGAGGAAATCCTCAAGGCGGACCTCGCCACCGAACACGAAGCCATCCCCGTCTTGCGCGACGCGGTGGCCCACTGCGAAAGCGTGCGCGATTATGTCAGCCGCGATCTCTTCGCCGAAATCCTCGGCAATGAGGAAGAACACGTCGATTTTCTGGAGAAGCAGTTCGACATGATCGAACGGATGGGCTTGCAGAACTACGTGCAGTTGCAAAGCGAAGCTGCGGGAGCGTAATGCGCACGGGCGGTTGCACAAACGGGAGACACGATCATGTATGCAAATCTGGTGATGGCCTCCGCTCTAGCGGCGGCTCCGGCGATACCACCTGCACCCCATGCAGATTACATAACGGCGTGCATTCAGGGCGGCGGCATGGCCGGTCATGCGCCGCTGGGTACAACCACCTCCGTCGACGTGCTTCAGATCAGCGCAACGACCGTTCGCTTCGTGGAGCTGAGCGTTATGGCCGAGCCGGGAACGACCACTACGGTAACATGGCTGCCAGCAACCGGAACAGCGGTGAACTCAATCCTGTTCGGCACGACCACGATGGCCTTTGCTACAAAGTTCGTTAAACTCAGCCCACCAAGCAATGGCGCAACCTCATGGTGCGTGCGGGTTCGCTAACCGGCTTGACCCTACGACGGCGCGAACGGGTTCTTCGAACTGCGCAGCGTCAACCGCACCGGCACGGCTTCAAAGCCCAGCTCGCGGCGGATCGAGTTGACGAGGTAGCGTTCGTAACTCGCAGGCAGTTTTTCCAACCGGGTGCCGAACATCACGAAGCCGGGCGGGCGGGTCTTGGCCTGGGTGATATAGCGCAGCTTGATCCGCTTGCCCCCCGGCGCTGGGGGCGGATTCGCAGACAGCGCATCATCGAACCAGCGGTTCAGCGCAGCGGTTGAAACGCGCTTTGACCAGGCCGCGCGGATTTCGAACGCGGCTTTCAGCAATTGATCCAGCCCGCGCCCGGTGCGCGCCGAAACAGTGATCAGCGGCACGCCTTTAACCTGGCTGAGCCCGTCTTCCAGCGCGGTCCGCACGCCATTGAACAGGCCGGAGGCATCCTCGGCCACGTCCCACTTGTTGATCGCGATGATCAGCGCACGTCCTTCTTCAATCACCATGCTGGCGATCTTCAGATCCTGGTGCTCCAATCCGCGTGTGGCATCGAGCAGCAGCACCACCACTTCGGCGAAATCGACCGCATGGCGCGCATCGGCGACCGCCATCTTTTCCAGCTTGTCGACCACGACCGCCTTTTTGCGCATCCCGGCGGTATCGATCAGCCGCACCGGGCGATCTTCCTGCAATTCTGGATCGTGCCAGGACCAGTCAACCGCAATCGAATCGCGGGTGATCCCCGCCTCCGGCCCGGTCAGCAACCGGTCTTCGCCCAGAAACCGGTTGATCAGGGTGGACTTGCCCGCATTGGGCCGACCGACAATGGCGAGCTTAAGCACCGCCTTGGGATCGAATTCTTCTTCATCGTCGCCCGCTTCGGCTTCCAGCGCAGCGGCGGCGTCCATCGCCTCCTGCTTGTCATTCAGCAGCGGCAGCAGCGCTTCGAACAGATCGACCATGCCTTGGCCGTGTTCCGCCGAAAACGGGATCGGATCGCCAAAGCCCAAGGCGTACGATTCGTAGACCCCGTGATCCCCGGCCTTGCCCTCGGCCTTGTTGGCGACCAGCACCACCGGCACCGACGAGTGCCGCAGATAACGCGCAATCTCTTCATCAAGCGGAGTCAGCCCGGCGCGCGAATCGATCACGAACAGCGCTACGTCAGCGCCTTCGAGCGAGGCCTCGGTCTGCTGGCGCATCCGGCCCGGCAGCGTCGCTTCGTCCTCGTCCTCCCATCCGGCGGTATCAACCAGGGTAAAATCAAGCCCGAGCATATGTGCTTCGCCAAACCGGCGGTCACGCGTCACCCCGGGCTGATCGTCAACCAGCGCGAGCTTCTTGCCGACCAGCCGGTTCCACAGCGTGGACTTGCCGACATTGGGACGGCCGATGATGATAACCTGAGGGAGCGCCATGCCCCGCCCCTGCGCCGGACCGCAGATTTTTGCAAGCCGGGCGGCACGTGCTGGCCGCGCCGCTTGCGATCCTGCGGCAAGTTATTGCCGGTTTGTTTACCAAAGCTCTCAGGGTGGGGCTAACCACCTGTGCGCCACAGAGGCAGCATGATGGTCCGCCTCCTCCTTGCCGCTGCGCCGCTGATGCTGCTCGCCCTGCCCGCCACCGCCAATCCGCTGGTGGAGCTGAACGGCGTGACTGGCGGGGGCAGCGTGGCTTTGCCGCCATACCTGCAATGCGTGCCCTATGCCCGCCGGGTGACCGGGATCAGCATCTTTGGCGATGCCCATACCTGGTGGGGCCAGGCCTCCGGGCGCTATGCCCGCGGCACCCGGCCCAAGGTGGGCGCAGTGCTGGCGCTAAAACCGCACGGCAATTCGCGGCTGGGCCATGTCGCGGCGGTCAGCCGGATCATCGATTCGCGCACCATCCTGATCCGCCATTCGAACTGGAGCCTGATCAACGGACGGCGCGGCCAGATTGAAGACAACGTCAAAGTGATCGATGTCTCCGCCGCCAATGACTGGAGCGAAGTGCGGGTGTGGTATGCGCCGTTGCAGGCGCTGGGCGGCACGCACTGGCCGGTGCAAGGCTTTATCTATTCGGGCAAAGCTCCGGCGCCTGCGGTCGCTTCGCTGGCAGCGCCAAAGCCGCGTTCGGCCCCAACCATGCGGCGCGTCCCCCCGGTGCGGATCGCCCCCGAAGAACCAGTCCGCGATCCGATTGCACGGATCATTGACAAGAAAATGCGCTGGTAATCCTCTCCATTCAGGAGAGGGGGACCGCCGCCGCAGGCGGGGGTGGAGCGGCACGAGCCTTCCTCACCCCCGGGAGAGGGGGACCGCCCGCGCAGCGGGGGGTGGAGTGGCACCGGCAGGTACTCCCACCCGTTCCGGCACCCGCCTGAGCAAACGCCCCAGTCCACCCCGGCACGCTCGGGAGTACCGGCTTGTGCCCCTCCCCCATCTTCGATGGGTCCCCTCCCCTGCAGGGGAGGAAGGGGGTCCCCTCCCCGAACGGGGAGGAAGCTGCTTCAAACCTTCGCCACCGGCGCATCGTCGCCCAAGTCTTCAAACCAGGCCTCGACCGGACCATTGAGCTTCAACGTCAACGGCTGGCCGTGGCGGTCCATGGTCTTGCCGGCCTGCACCCGCACCCAGCCTTCGGAGATCGAATATTCCTCGATATTGGTGCGCACCGAGCCCTTGAAGCGGATGCCGACCCCGCGTTGCAGCACGTCGCCATCGAAATGCGGGCTGCGCGGGTTGATCGCCAGATGATCAGGCGGCACGTCGGGGCCAGCCATGGCGAGTGCGGTGTCCGGGGCAACGGCGGGCGTGGTGGTGTCTTCGCTCATCCTGCGGCCTCTATCCCGCTTTCCCGGCTTGTCAATTCAGCCGCGCCGCATTAATGGCCCGGCACGCCGAGGGAATGGGCGCGTAGCTCAGTGGTAGAGCACACCCTTCACACGGGTGGGGTCGCAGGTTCAATCCCTGCCGCGCCCACCATTCCCCTTCCTCCTTTTGACCAGCATCAATGCAAGCCTGCGCCAGCGGGTGCAGCCTGCGCGCGTCGGAAGGAGACAATCATGTTCAAGACCAATGTCGGCGGTGCTGACCGCATGTTCCGGATCGTGCTGGGGCTGGCCCTGATCGCGCTGGTGTTTGTAGGCCCCAAGACCGCTTGGGGCTGGATCGGGCTGATCCCGCTGGCGACCGGGTTCCTGCGGACCTGCCCGCTCTACAGCCTGCTCGGCATGAACACCTGCTCGCGCGGGTAGGCGACGCAACAGCACTACCCAACTTCCTCGTCATCCTGAACTTGTTTCAGGATCCATTTATCCGCGCGATCTGAGCAAGCGATTGCATGCAGAGCTCTCCGTTCGAAGTCGCTGCGCCACCAAACCACGCTTCGGATGTGCGGCCCGATGGACCCTGAAACAAGTTCAGGGTGACGAGGGCGGGTGCGGTGGAGACTGTTGCGCAGCGGCGAGCGAGCCGTCATAGCGCCAGCACTATGCACGACATCAAACTGATCCGCGAAAATCCCAAAGCTTTTGACGCCGCGCTGGCGCGGCGGGGCGTTGGAACTGTTGCACGTCAAATTCAGGAACTCGATTCAGAACGAAGAGTTGCGCTTACTGCGCAGCAAGAGGTCGAAGCGAAGCGCAACGCGCTTTCCAAAGAGTTCGGAAGCTACAAACGGAATGGCGAAGAGCCGCCAACCGAGCTCGTCGAAGAGTTGGAAGCCATCAAACGCAATTTCTTTCAAGCACCCGCAGCTTTGGCTGGTATCGACAATCAACTGACAGAGCTCCTGCACTCTCTTCCCAACATCCCAGACCCAGACGTCCCCGATGGCACTGACGAGAGCCAAAATGTCGAAGTCAGCCGCTGGGGCAACCCGCGCTCGTTCAACTTCGCACCCAAAGAGCACGCCGATCTCGGCCCCGCACTTGGTCTCGATTTCGAAACTGGCGCGCTGATATCCGGCGCGCGGTTTACCTTTCTGCGCGGGCAGATGGCGCGGCTGCAGCGCGCGCTGGGGCAGTTCATGCTCGATCAGCAGACCACCATCAACGGCCACACCGAATGCGCTACCCCGCTGCTGGTACGCGAGGAATCGTTGTTCGGCACCGGGCAATTGCCCAAATTTGCCGAGGACAATTTCCAGACCACCGATGGCCGCTGGCTGATCCCCACCGCTGAAGTCTCGCTCACCAACTCGGTCCGCGAGCAAATCCTCGACGCGGCGACCCTGCCGATCCGGCTGACCGCGCTGACCCCGTGCTTCCGCTCTGAGGCAGGCGCAGCGGGCAAGGATACGCGCGGGTA
>JANORN010000218.1:0-1929 GCA_031415355.1 Novosphingobium sp.
GGCAACCAGTGCGGACTCGACCTCGGCGGTGCCCATCCGGTGGCCCACCCCAAAGTCGCCGAGGCCGCAGTGGTCGGCATGCCGCACGACATCAAGGGCCAGGGCATCTACGCCTTCGTCACCACCAACGTTGATGTCGAACCCGATGAGGCCTTGCGCAAGGAACTGATCCAGTGGGTCCGCAAGGAAATTGGCCCGATCGCCACCCCCGACGTAATCCAGTTCGCCCCCGGCTTGCCCAAGACCCGCTCGGGCAAGATCATGCGGCGGATCCTGCGCAAGATCGGGGAGAATGACGTTTCCAACTTGGGGGACACTTCAACCTTGGCCGATCCCAGCGTGGTGGAACACTTGCTGGCGAACCGGCCGGGAGCATAACGCATCCGAACCAAACCCACATCGTCACCCTGAACTTGTTTCAGGGTCCATCGTGCCCCGCAGACCAAAGCTCAATACCGAGAACGATTTCGCGGCAAGGTCGCTTGGGGCACTGCGCTCCGAATCTGTGCCGAGCAATGGACCCTGAAATAAGTTCAGGGTGACGATTGAGGTGGAAGCGGAAAGTGGTTTTCGCACCCCTCAAAACGAACCGACCCGCCATGCGAAAGGGGCGCATGACGGGCCGGACATCCTCCCCAGGATGACGTGTGCGGCTTAGGCCGCGAATTGATTCACCCGCAGCCGGTCAGGCTGCAAACTGGTTCATCGTATTGGCGCCGCCGCCCGCTTTCAGCGCGGCTTCACCAGCAAACATTTCCTTGTGATCATCACCGATGTCGCTGCCCGACATGTTCTGGTGCTTCACGCAAGCAATGCCCTGGCGGATTTCGGCGCGCTGGACGTTTTTGACGTAGCCCAGCATGGCCTGTTCGCCGAAGTATTCGCGCGCCAGATTGTCCGTGCTCAGCGCCGCGGTATGATAGGTTGGCAGGGTGATCAGGTGGTGGAAAATCCCCGCCTGCGCCGCTGAATCCCGCTGGAAAGTGCGGATACGTTCATCGGCTTCGGCGGCCATGTCAGTCGCGTCGTAATCCACGCTCATCAGCTTCGCCCGGTCATAGGCGCTGACATCCTTGCCCGCATCGGCCCAGGCGTCATACACCTGCTGGCGGAAGTTGAGCGTCCAGTTGAAGCTGGGGCTGTTGTTGTAGACCAGCTTGGCATTGGGGATCACCTCGCGGATGCGGTTCACCATCCCGCCGATCTGGCCGATGTGCGGCTTTTCGGTTTCGATCCACAGCAAGTCCGCGCCGTTTTGAAGGCTGGTGATGCTGTCGAGCACGCAGCGGTCTTCGCCGGTGCCGGGGCGGAACTGGAACAGGTTGCTGGGCAGGCGCTTGGGCTTCAGCAGCTTGCCATCGCGGCTGATCAGCACGTCGCCGTGGCCGATTTCGGTCACTTCATCGCAATCGAGGAAGCTGTTGTACTGATCGCCGATGTCGCCAGCTTCGCGGGTGACGGCGATCTGCTTGGTCAGACCGGCGCCGAGCGAGTCGGTGCGGGCGACGATCACGCCATCATCGACGCCCAGCTCCATGAAGGCGTAGCGGACCGCGCGGATCTTCGCGAGGAAGTCTTCGTGCGGCACGGTGACCTTGCCGTCCTGGTGGCCGCATTGCTTTTCGTCCGAGACCTGGTTTTCGATCTGGATGCAGCAGGCCCCGGCTTCGATGAACTTCTTGGCCAGCAGATAGGTCGCCTCGGCATTGCCGAACCCGGCGTCGATATCAGCGATGATCGGCACGACGTGGGTTTCGTAGCCATCGATCTTGGCCTGAAGCGCCTTGGCGGTAACCTCGTCCCCTGCCGCGCGCGCCGCATCGAGTTCGCGGAACAGGCCGCCCAGTTCGCGGGCATCGGCTTGCTTCAGGAAGGTGTAGAGTTCGGCGATCAGATCAGACACGCTGGTCTTTTCGTGCATCGACTGAT
>JANORN010000219.1:0-10594 GCA_031415355.1 Novosphingobium sp.
TTCTTGCCCTTGATGATCCCGAAACAGGCCATGCCGTGCGAGAGCGATTCCTCCGCATGGGGCAGGGCCATCGCGCGCAAGCGGACCTGTTCGGTCAGCCAATCGGGCGACGAATCACGGCTCACCAGCTGGGCCAGGCAGCGCGCATAGAGCTGGTGCTCGGCAATCAGCACCCGCGCGGCGAGGCTGTCCGCGCTATCGCCCGGCATGATCGCCACGGCGGTCTGGCCCAGCACGGGGCCATCGTCGAGTTCGGCGGTAACCAGATGGACGGTGCAGCCACCGTGGCTGTCCCCCGCCGCCAGCGCGCGTTCGTGGGTGTGGAGGCCGGTATATTTGGGCAGCAGCGAGGGGTGAATGTTGACCATCCGCCCCTGCCAACCCGCGACGAAGTCTGGGGTGAGGATGCGCATGTAACCCGCCAGCGCGACAAATTGCGCGCCCGCGCCGCGGATCGCCGCGTCCATGGCCGCATCGTGATCAGCGCGGGCCATGCCCTTGTGCGGCAGCGCGTAGGTGGCGATGCCCTCGGCCTTGGCCAGCGCCAGCCCGGCGGCATGGGGGTTGTTGGAGGCGACCAGCACCAGTTCAAACGGGCAGTCAGCCGCGCGGCTGGCATAGAGCAGCGCCGCCATATTGGTGCCGCTGCCCGAGATCAGCACGGCGATGGGGGTGCGGGCTTTGGTCAACATCCTCCCCCCTGGGGGAGGGGACCCACGCAGTGGGGGAGGGGCACAAGCCGGTACTCCAGACGGTGCGGACGAGAGCTTAGGACTACGCGCACGTGCCGCTCCACCATGCTGCGCATGGTCCCCCTCTCCCACGGGAGAGGATGCTTAGCCAAGATGCACCGCTTCCCAGGCTGCGCGGGCGGCCCAGACTTCAACCCCGCCTTGCACAGTGCAGCCACGCGGGCCGGCTTCGATTGCGCCGATCACGTGAACCATTTCGTCCGCGGCTGTCAGATCAGCCTGCACGCTGGCCACATCATCCGCGCTGACCGCCAGCACCATGCCCAGTCCGCAGTTGAAGGTCCGCGCGAACTCCGCCGGTTCGATATTGCCCTGCGCTTGCAGGAACGCCATCAGCCGCGATTGTTCCCACGCGCCCGCATCGATCCGCGCGTGCAGCCCCTCGGGCAGCACGCGCGGGACGTTTTCCAGCAGACCGCCGCCGGTAATGTGGGCGAGGGCATGGATGCGCCCCGAGCGGATCACCGGCAGCAGGCTCTGCACATAAATGCGGGTCGGTTCGATCAAATAGTCGATCAGCAAGCGGTCACTGTCGAACAGCGCGGGGCGGTCCAGCTTCCAGGCTTTGTCTGCCGCCAGCCGCCGGACCAGCGAATAGCCGTTGGAATGGACCCCGGACGAGGCGAGCCCCAGCAGCACGTCACCCGCCGCCACCTTGCTGCCGGTCAGCTGCTCGCCGCGTTCGACCGCGCCGACGCAGAAGCCCGCGAGATCATAGTCACCGGCAGCATACATCCCCGGCATTTCCGCCGTCTCGCCGCCAATCAAGGCGCAGCCGGCCAGCTTGCAGCCATCGGCGATGCCCGCCACCACGCGTTCGGCAATGCCGTTATCAAGCTTGCCGGTGGCGAAGTAGTCCAAGAAGAACAGCGGCTCGGCGCCTTGGACGATCAGATCGTTGACGCACATCGCGACCAGATCGATCCCGATGGCGTCGTGGCGGTCATGGTCAATCGCCAGTTTTACCTTGGTGCCCACGCCGTCGTTGGCGGCCACCAGCAACGGGTCTTTATAGCCCGCTGCACGCGGATCGAAAAAGCCGCCAAACCCGCCCAGTTCGGCGTCTGCGCCGGGGCGCGCGGTGCTTTTCGCCAAGGGGCCGATGGCCTTGACCAAGGCATTCCCGGCGGCGATCGAGACGCCTGCGGATTCGTAGCTGTATGACTTTTCTGACATTGTGAGCCGCGCCTAGCGCTTTCGCGCTTGGATTTCCATGCGTCATTGGGCAAAAGGCACCCGGTTTCCCCATGATAGATGTCGCATCCCCCCCCTCGCTGCGGACTTTCCGCCCCTGCACTGGCTCTGGTCCAGCCGCTTTGCTGCTGGGCGGGCTGGCGCTCGCGCTGCTGCTGGGGCTCGCCGCCTTCGGTTCGGCACGGCTGTTTGCACAGGTTGAGGGGGAGCGCGGGATCCTGCCGATTGCCACCTCCAGCGATATCGAAGTCAGCGGGATTGAGGTCAACGCCACCGGCAAGAATGCCGACGAAGCGCGGCTCAATGGCTGGCGGATGGCGCAGCGCAAAGGCTGGGAAAAGCTGGGCGGCCCCGCCATGGCAGATGGCGCGATCGACGCGATGGTTTCAGCCGTGGTGATCGAGCAGGAACAGATCGGGCCGCGCCGTTATGTCGCGCGGCTGGGGGTGATCTTTGACCGTGCCCGCGCTGGACAATATGTCGGCGGCGGCAAAGGCGTGCGCGCGCATTCCGCGCCGATGCTGGTGCTGCCCGTGCTCTATTCGGGCGGCACGGCGCAGGTGTTCGAAGTGCGCGGTCCATGGCAGCGTGCCTGGGCGTCGTTCAAATTTGCGCAGAGCCCGATTGATTATGTCCGGCCATCGGGAGCGGGCGGCGAATCGCTGTTGCTCACCGCCGGGCAGCAGACGCGCCGCAGCCGGTTGTGGTGGCGCAACATTCTGGACCAGTTCGGCGCATCGGACGTGCTGATCCCGGTCGCGCGGCTGGAGCGGCAATGGCCCGGCGGGCCGGTGCGCGGAACCTTCACCGCGCGCTATGGCCCTGACAACACCTATCTCTCCAGCTTTTCGATGACTGCGGAGAGCGAAGCGGCCTTGCCCGCAATGCTGAACAAGGCGCTGCTGCAACTCGACCGGATCTATGCTCAGGCTTTGGTAGACGGCCAGTTGCGGCCTGATCCAACCCTGATCCCGCAGCGCCCGCAGCTTGATCCGGCGCTGATCGCGCTGCTGGCGCAGGGGCAGAAGGCAAAGGAAGATGCGGACAAGCCCAAGAGCGAACCCAGCAGCGCCGCCAGTACCGCAGCCGAGGTGAAAGAGGACAAGCCCGAGCCGGTGGCGACCGTCACCAGCGTCACGATCCAGTTTGCCTCGCCCGATAAGGACGCTGTAGATGCCGCACTGGGCGCAGTGCGCAGCGCGCCGGGGGTGCAGGGCGCATCGACCAGCAGCCTGGCAATGGGCGGAATCTCGGTGATGCGGGTAACGTTCAAGGGCGATGTCTCAGATCTGGCCGCTGCCCTGCGCGCACGGGGCTATGCGGTCTCGGGCGGGGGCGTGTCGCTCAGCATTCGGCGCTGACGATGAGCCAGATTGCCTTGCCGCTGTCCGCACAGCGCGGCCAGGCGCACCGGCTGGTGGTCGGGGCCGCCAATGCCGCCGCAATCGAATCCTGCCGCCAACCGCGGCTGTGGCCGTTCCGCACCGCCGTTCTCTCTGGTGAGCCGCGTTCGGGCAAATCGTTGATCGCGGACTGGTTTGCGGGCGAAGGGCTGGGCGAAGTGATCGACGACGCGCAGTTGCTGGACGAAACTGAACTGTTCCACCGCTGGAATCGCGCTCAGCACAGCGCGGAGCCGCTGTTGCTGATTAACGGCGCGGGCGAGACTGGCTGGACGATCCATTTGCCCGATCTGGCATCACGGCTGGGCGCAGCGGCGATGCTGAGGATCAGCGCGCCGGATGAAACGATGATGGCCGAACTGATCGCGGCCCACGCCGAGGCGCGCGGGTTAGCCCTGGGGCCGGATGCAGCGGCCTATCTTGTACCGCGCTGCGAGCGTTCCCATCTGGCAGTCGAACGTCTCGTATCCGCGATTGACCGGCTGACCCTTGAACGCAAGGTGGCACCGACGCAGGGGATCTGGCGCGAAGCACTGGACGAGGTGATGGGCCCGCGCGAGCCGCGCTTGCTTTGAAGCGAATTTTGGGGGAGACTTCCCGGTAATGTTTGAGCCTCTGGTCCGCTATCTCGATTCCATCGTCGCGCGCGATCCGTCGCCGCGGTCGCGCTGGGAAGTGCTGTTATACCCCGGGGTCTGGGCGCTGGGCCTGCACCGCGTGGCGCATTGGCTGTTTGAGGCCGAGCTCTATTTCCTGGCGCGCGCGGTCAACCATATCAGCCGGTTCCTGACCTGCATTGATATCCATCCCGGTGCGCAGATCGGGCGGAATTTTTTTATCGATCACGGCTTTGTCGTGATTGGTGAAACGGCCCAGATCGGCGATGACGTCACGATGTATCAAGGCTCGACGCTTGGCGGAACCAATCCGACCAATGGTGTGGGCGGCAAGCGCCACCCGACGCTGGGCGATGACGTGATCGTCAGCCTGGGGGCGGCAATCCTGGGGCCGATCAGCATCGGCGCAGGCGCTCGAATCGGAGCCAATGCAGTGGTGACCAAGGACGTCGCGGCCGGGGCGACCATGGTCGGCATTCCGGCCAAGCCGATTCTGGTGGAAGTCACGCCAGAGACGCAGAACTTCATCCCTTATGGCACGCCCTGCAGCGAACGCTTTGATCCAGCTACGCAAAAGCTGGAAATCCTGCAATGCGAAATGGAAACGCTGCAAAAGCGGTTGGCGCAGCTGTTGGAGGAACGTGACGTTAAGGTGGCCAAGCAAGGCGCGGGGCGCAAGCGCAGCGGGACCAAATCTGCTTGAGCGCGGTGATCACGCCCTTTCCCCTCCAAACGGGCGCAGCTCAGCAGGTGGGGTTTGACCGCGAGGAATTGCAACGCATCCTCGATCTCTATGGCCGGATGGTCGCGGCTGGATTGTGGCGTGATTATGCAATGAGCTTTGACCGCGAAGCCGCCAGTTTCGCCGCCTTCCGCCGTGCCGCTGAACGCCCGGAAGTGCGGATTGAAAAGCGCCCGTCGCTGCGGCAGAAGCAGGGCATGTGGGCGCTGTATGGTGAGGGCGGGCAGGTGCTTAAACGCGGGCACGAACTGGCCGGGGTGTTGTTCCTGGTCGAGCGGCGGCTGGTCAAACTGGTGGCGGGGTAAGCGCGGTTCCCGTGGGGCTGACCAAGCCTGTAGCGATCAGGTTTTCCTACATCGGCAAGACCTGCTAAAGCGGCGTGCCTTAAATCTGCACCAGACTCGCCCATGCTGAGCATGTCGAAGCACCCGCGTTTGACGATAACTTTGCGTGCTAACGTTTGTCCGTCGACAGGCTCAGGGTGGGCAGGAATCGAGTGAAGTGATTCTGATTTTGCAAGACCTGCTGAGCGTATCGACGCCAGATTGGCTGTACCGCCCACATTTCATTTTTCTTGAAATGTGTCACCCATATTTTGAATCGCAAGTCTTTGTAAAACAAATATAGTTAGTGCTGCCACAGGGTGACACTGTCACCCTGTGGCGTAATTCCTTGCCTAAAATCGCTGATCAGATTCAAGCCAGAAATGGCAGACTTTTGGATCAACCCAATCGCATCGCGACCTGATCCGGTTCAACCAAGCCCGCCGATCTTAGCCAATGCAGCCATCACGACGCCGGACTGTTCGCCGCCGGACTGCGGCACGATTTCACCCGTGCGGTCGATGATCTGGTCCCAGTGCGCTGCGATGCCCTCGGGGGTGCGTTCATCCACCGGCAGGGCCACGCCTGGGGTCAGGGTGACATAGGCCGCATGGTAAGCGCCTGCGCCCGCGCCGCAGATCATGTTGGTCGGGGCGTCTTCGCTGACCAGATACAGCGCCATCGGCGCGACGTTTTCAGGCTTCAGCGCGTTGAACAGGGCTTCGGGCATGCCAAGGTCTTCGGTCATCCGGGTTCCGGCGACGGGGGCCAGCGTGTTGACGCGGATGTTGTATTTCGCCCCTTCAAGATACAGCGACTTGGTGAACCCGGCGAGGCCCAGCTTCGCCGCGCCATAATTGGCCTGACCGAAGTTGCCGAACAGCCCGGTCGAGCTCGCGGTCATCAGGATCCGGCCATAGGCCTGCTCGCGCATCGTTTCCCAGACCGCTTTGGTGCAGTTCGCGCTGCCATTCAGGTGGACGTCCACCACCAGCTTCCAGTCATCCATGGTCATCTTGGCAAAGCTTTTGTCACGCAGGATTCCGGCGTTGTTGATCAGGATATGGACCCCGCCCCACAGTTCTTTCGCCTTGGCGACCATCTCTTCCATCTGCGTCAGTTCGGTGACAGAGCCGCCATTGGATACGGCCTCGCCGCCCAGCGCTTTGATTTCTTCAACCACTTTGAGCGCGGCGTCAGAATGCCCAGTGCCATCTCGCGAACCGCCCAGATCGTTGACGACGACCTTGGCTCCGCGCTTGGCGAGTTCGATGGCATAGGACCGGCCCAGGCCGCCGCCTGCGCCGGTAACGATTGCGACACGATCCTTGAAGGAAATGGTCATGGCACTGTACTCCACTGAAATGAGGGTATCCCGGGGGGAAGCGCGCGCTCGATGCCACGGGATCGCGCGGGTTTCAACTGCTGAAAGGCTGTTCCGCCTTGCCGTAGGGGCAAGTGCTGGAGCGCCGTAGGGGCAATCGCCGGGGTATTGTCAAAGAACTGTCACATAGACGTCCTAATGCCGCCAACGACTCGCAATAAAACTGTAACGGAGTATCCGCGTGAACCACACTCTGCGTGCCTCCAGCCTGGCGCTGGCCCTTTCGATTGGATGGATCGCCCCGGCGCAGGCCGCTGCGGCGCAGGATGCCGAAGTGCAGGCACAACTGGCCGCAATGCAGTCGCAATTGGAACGGCTGAACCAGCGCGTGGAAACGCTTGAAGGCCAGCTCCAGACCGCAACGGCCCGGGCTGATGCAGCCGAGCAGCAGAGGGCTGCATTGGTCGCTCAGACTGAGGCTCTGCGTGCAGAAGTGTCCAAACCCGCCGTGAGCGCGGCACCGGCAATTGCAGTCAACTGGAAGGGCGCGCCTGAGCTTTCTGGGAATGGTGGCTGGACTTTCAAGCCGCGTGGACGGCTCCATATTGATGCGGGCGGAATTTCGCAGCCAGGAGCGCTTGAACATCCCACTTTAGGTAATGCGCGTATGCGCGTCCGTCGCGCCAGGCTTGGGTTCGAAGGAACGGTGCCGGGCGGCCTTGGATACAAGCTGGAGGCAGATCTCGCCAATGGCTCCGTCGGCTTTGGTGATGTCGTGATTTCCTATGCTCCGCAAAAGTTGCCGGTCAGCCTGCGGGTTGGGAACTTTGAGACGCTCAATTCCATGGAACAGATTTCAAGTTCAAACTTCAACTCGTTCATTGAACGATCCGCATTCAATGATGCCTTCATTAATGCGCGGCGGCTTGGCGCGGCCCTGGCTTTCAAGAGCAAGGATGACACCCTGCGCGCAGAAGTCGGGCTGTTTGCTGCACACGCGATCGACAGCAGCCTTGATAACGACGGTTGGATTGGAGCCGCGCGTTTGGTTTTCGCGCCCAAGGCGCTGGATGGCCAGCTGCACTTTGGCCTGAACTACCAGTACCGGGATTTCGCTTCCAACATCACAGGCGGAACATCGGCGGGAACGGGCATGCCTGCTACGAATCAGCTGGCGCGCTATCGTGCCCGTCCTGGCAGCCAGCTCACCGACTTGCGCTTTGTCGACACTGGAAGCTTCGCGGCCCATGGTGACCGGGTGCTGGGTGTCGAGGCTTCTGCAATTTTCAAAGGCCTCTATCTTGCAGGTGAGGCGCAGTGGCTGAAGGTTCGGACCTATCGTCCCGGGGAGCTGGCCCTGGGCAGCGATCAATTCAGTGGCGGCAACCTGGCTGTCGTTACCGCGAACAATCCAGGCTTCTTTGGCGCTTACGGTGAAGTCGGTTACTTCCTGACCGGGGAAACGCGCGGCTATAAGCGGGGTGATGGAACTTGGGCCCGGACCAAGGTTCTTGACCCTCTGGCCAAGGGCGGTGCGGGGGCGGTGCAAGTGATGTTCCGCTACGATCTGGTTGATCTTGGCGATGCGCGTCTGACCGCAGGAACCACCAACAACTTTTCAACTGGGACAAACTCTTTGGCCACTTTTTCTTCCCGGCTTGGCCGGGGAGGGCGCCAGTCCGCCTATCTCTTTGGCCTTAACTGGTATCCCAGCGACTATGTCCGGTTCATGGTCAATTATGGGCGGGTCGAGGTCGAAGGTGGGCCGCTGGCAGCCCAGGTTGATCCCACCTCGCCACTGCCAGTCAACCAGCGCCAATATGGGATGGATGTGCTTCAGACCCGGCTGCAATTCGACTTCTAAAGCTTGACCAAGTTGGGGATCAGTTCGTCAAAATGATCAATCACCGCGCTGGCACCCAGTTCATCGGCGGGCAGATCGTAGAACCCGAACCGCACCGCCACACACGGCATCCCGGCGGCGGCAGCGGCGCGGGTGTCAAAGGTGGTATCACCGACATAGGCCGCGCGGCCCCCGCCGAGCTGCTCGGCCATCGCCCATAACACTTCGGGCGCAGGCTTCAGCGGATAGCCGTTGCCGCCGCCCATAATCCAGCCGAACCGGTGGCTGAGGCCCAGCGCATCGAGCAGTTTCACCGCCATGGTGTGGCGCTTGTTGGTTACCAGCGCCAGGCGCACCCCAGCGGCATCCAGTGCATCGAGCATGGCCGCGCCGCCGGGGTACAATTGCGTGTAAACCGCGATATTGGCCTCGTAATAGTCCAGCAGCACCGGGAACAAGGCATCCAGCTCGGCCGCAGACGCACCCCCGGTCAAATCGAGCGCGCGCCGCAGCATTGGCCGCGCGCCGCCGCCGATCAGGCTAGAGACCACTGCGTGATCCACAGGTTCGCGGCCTGCCTGCGCCAGCGCATGGTTCAGCGCCGCGCCCAGGTCCTGCGCGGTATCCAGCAGGGTGCCGTCGAGGTCAAAGCCAACAATCGAAAAGGGAAGTTTGGTCATCGCGCCAGCCGATGGCGGTCCCTTGTGGAAACCGCAAGCATTTGGTGGCATGGGCCTGTGCCATGAACGCTACGCCGAATCCCGCCCCCGCCCAAATCGCCGCCATCATCCTCGCCGCTGGCCAGGGCACCCGCATGAAAAGCGGTCTGCACAAGGTGTTGCACCCGATTGCCGGGCGGGCGATGTTGGAGCATCTGCTCGCCAGCGTCAGCGCGCTTGCGCCGCAGCGGCAGGTGGTAGTGGTCGGGGCTGGGCGGGAGCAGTTGGAAGCTGCACTGGGCGGCCGGGCGGAGATCGCGGTGCAAGACCCGCAGCACGGCACGGCGCATGCGGTGCAACAGGCTGAGGCGGCGCTGGCCGGGTTCAGCGGCGATGTGCTGGTTATGTTTGGCGATGTGCCATTTGTTACCCCGGCAACCATGCAGGCCATGCTGAAGCGGCTGCATGGTGATGATCAACCGGCAGTGGTGGTGCTGGGTTTCACCCCGCCTGACGCGCAAGCCTATGGGCGGGTGATCGCCGTGGATGACCGGATCGTCAAAATGGTCGAATTCAAGGACGCCGATGCGGACGAGCGCGCCTGCACGCTGTGCAATTCCGGCCTGATGGCGGTGCGTGCCGCGGACCTGTTTCCGTTGCTGGCGCGGGTCGGCAATGACAATGCGCAGCAGGAGTATTACCTGCCCGATGTGGTCAACATCGCGCTGGCCGACGGGCGCGTTTGCGCCGTAGTCAGCACTGACGATCCGGACGAAGTGGCGGGCATCAACAGCCGCGCCGAACTGGCCGAAGCCGAAGCCCGCTGGCAACAGCGCCGCCGCCGCGCAGCGATGGATGCTGGCGCATCGCTGATTGCGCCTGAAACGGTGTGGTTTGCGTGGGACACAGTGCTGGGCCGCGATGTGCTGGTGGAGCCAAATGTGATGTTCGGCCCGGGTGTGACCGTGGCAGACGGCGTCAAAATCCGCGCGTTCTGCCATATCGAAGGCGCCAGTCTGGCTAGCGGGGTCGAAGTCGGCCCCTATGCCCGCCTGCGCCCCGGTGCAGTCCTGGAGGAGAAGGCAAAAGTCGGCAACTTTGTCGAGGTCAAGAAATCGACACTTGGCAAAGGCGCAAAGGCCAACCACCTGTCCTATATCGGTGATGCTGAGGTCGGGGCAGGGGCCAATATCGGCGCAGGCACGATCACCTGCAATTACGACGGCTATTTCAAATACAAGACCGTGATCGGCGAACGCGCCTTCATCGGCTCAAACTCATCGCTGATCGCCCCGGTCAAGATCGGCGCGGATGCGATTGTCGGCGCAGGCAGCGCAGTAACCAGGGACGTGGCGGCGGGTGAACTGCGGATCGTGCGCGGCGAACAACTGGTCAAACCCGGCTGGGCCGACCGGTTCCATGACGCGATGAAGAAGCGGAAAGCGGAGAAGAAGTAGGCTTTGCTTCTCAAGCGGGATATGGCAGACTCATGCGATGGCGAACGAAATGCCGATCCTAGGTGAAGCTGCGGCAGCTGCGATTTGCGCGGTCGAAGGGTTGTATCTCACCCCCGCCTATCGACAGCGGATCGACGAACTCACTGCCAAAGGCATGACCAACGACCAAATCCGCGAGGTGCTGATCGACGACCTTCGCCCTCGCAACGTTGCCTGATCCTTGTCAGGTTACAGCCGGTTCGACGATCCCTATTGCTACAAAGATACAGGCGTCCTGCGG
>JANORN010000220.1:0-4441 GCA_031415355.1 Novosphingobium sp.
TTGACCCGCTCGATCCCACGCTTGGAGCTGGCGACCCCGGCAATCCCGGTGCGTTCGTGCGCCAGCAGGAACTTGGCGCAGGTCCAGCCCTTGTTCTCTTCGTAAATCCGCTGGCTGACCGGAACGCGGACATTGTCGAGGAACACTTCGTTGACTTCGTGCTCGCCGCCCAATGTGATGATCGGGCGGACTTCGATGCCGGGCGATTTCATGTCGATCAGCAGGAACGAGATGCCTTCCTGCGCCTTCACGTCCGAATTGGTGCGGACCAGGAAGAAACCCCAATCGGCATGCTGCGCCAGCGTGGTCCAGGTCTTCTGGCCGTTGACCACATAATGATCGCCGTCGAGTTCGGCCTTGGTGCGCAGCGAGGCCAGGTCAGAACCCGCACCCGGTTCGGAATAGCCCTGGCACCACCAATCCTCACCCGACAGGATCCGCGGCAGGAACTGCGCTTTCTGTTCGGGCGTGCCAAAGGCGTAGATCACCGGGCCAACCATCGACAGGCCGAACGGCATCAGCCGGATGCAGTCCGCCCGCGCGGTTTCTTCGGAGAAGATAAACTTCTGAGTCGGGGTCCAGCCGGTGCCGCCGTATTCGACTGGCCAGGCCGGGGCGACCCAGCCCTTGGCATGGAGCACGCGGTGCCAGGCGAGGAAGTCCTCCTTCGACAATTCTTCGCCTTCATCCTGCTTGCCGCGCAGCTGCGCCGGATAGCTTTCGGCAATAAAGGCGCGCACTTCGTCGCGGAAGGCCAGATCTTCGGCGCTGAATTCGACGTCCATGGGGCGCTCTCCTGCTTGGTGGGGCTGATCGCCCAGTTGCGGCAAATCTGGCGCAGGATTGGGCATTCTGCAAGGAGTCGTTGCAGGCCTGGACGCGATTTTTCGCCGGATTTGCGTTGCCCGGATAGTTGCCGCTACGGCACTGGGGCGATTGGCAAGCGCGGAAATCTTGTTAGGTTGCGGTCAAGCAACAGGAGTACGCGCCATGTCCCGTCAATTGACTGCCATCATCGCCATTTCAGCATTGGCGCTGGGCGGTTGCAACAAGGCAGCGGAATCCGCGCAAAGCCCTGAGCAAGCCGCTTCGGCGGCGGTTAAAGCGGCTGAGACGATGCTGCCGCAGCCGGGCAAATACCGCGTGACCACGCGGATCACCAACATGGCGATCCCTGGAATGCCGGCCGACATGGCGGCCGGAGCCAACAAGATGTTCAGCACCACCGGCAATGCCACCGAATTCTGCCTGACCGAAGCCGATGCAAAAATGGGCCAGGAAGAGATGATCAAGCGCGCCGCGAAAGGCAAATGCACGTATGAACGGTTCAGCGCGGCCGGGGGCAGGCTGGACGCAGCGATGACCTGTGATACCGGGCGGGGGATGCAGACCAAGGCGGCGGTGAGCGGCACGATCTCGCCAACTGGCTCCAGCCTGGCCATGAAGTCCCAATCGACCATTCCGGATTTGCCCGGCGGGACGATGCAGATGGACATGACTGTCGATACCCAGCGGATCGGCGAATGCGGGTGACCGGGTAATGCCATTCACGTTTTCCAATGCGCTGGTGCGCACGCCGGGGGCTTCGGTGATCAGCGGGCTGCGGGCCGGGGCCGGGCCTGATCCTTCGCTCGGGGGGGTGTTCAAAGAACATGCGGCTTATGTCAGCGCGCTGCATGCCGCCGGCCTGGCTGTATCTGTGCTGCCTGCGCTGGAAGAATTCCCCGACGCGATTTTCGTTGAAGACCCTGCGCTGGTGTTTCCCGAAGCCGCGATCCTGCTGCGGCCCGGTGCGCCCAGCCGGATCGGCGAGGCAGAGTACCTGCGCGCTGACCTGGCTGCGCGGTTCCCGCAAGTGCTGGAACAAACCCATGGCTTTGCCGATGGCGGAGACGTGCTGGCGATGGGCGACCAGGTGTTCATCGGGCTATCCGCTCGCTCTGACCGGGAGGGGGCGGTGCAGCTTGCCGGGCTGCTGGACAGGTTGGGGCGGCGCGCGGTGATCGCGGAAACGCCCGCGTCGGTCTTGCACCTCAAGACGGCCAGCTCAATCATCGATGCCGAGACGATTCTGGCAACGGCAGATTTGGCCGCGTCAGGCATTTATGCCGATTACCGCGTGCTGGTGGTGCCGCAGGAGGAAGAACGCGGGGCGAATGTGTTGCGGGTGAATGATACGATCCTGGTCGGCAGCCGGTTTCCCAAGCTGGCCGCGCTACTGGACGGCTATGGCGCGGTTGTGCAGCCGTTGGACAATAGTGAAATCGAACGGATCGACGCCGGATTTACCTGCATGTCGCTGCGCTGGTAAGTTGCTGCAAAGTAACACTTGGCAGGTTTAGGCATCCCGTTCGTGGGCGCGTGTCGCATTTCACATATTTCGCATGTCCAAAGCAGGGTAGTCACGGCTGCATAAGGTGCAGGGGCCGCGGCTGTGCGATTCGGACTGAAACTGGACAGGAAGGATATACTGCCGCTGCTGACGCCGTCAGTGGCACTGTTTCTGTCGCTCGCGCTGCTGGGCAGCACCGCAGACCTTGGCCCGCCCGGACCGCGCTGGACCGCACCGCAACTGGCGCAATTGCGCGATTGGGCCAGGGCTGCCCCGCTCGATGGCTTGCCGCAGCCCGACCTTGCGGCGCTCGACGCGGCGGAGCGCAGCGGGCGCAAGGCGCAGATCAACCCCGCCGCAACCGCACTGGCGCTGGGGCTGGCCAAGGCGCATCTGCTGGGCACGGCTACTGCGGCGGAGCGGATCGAATGGCACATTGTCGATCCCGATGCGGCGCGCGCACTTGAACCTTTGCTGATGGCCGCGCTGGCCGAAGACCGGATCGATGGCTTGTTCGAAGGGCTGCGCCCCTTGCATCCAGCCTATGCCGCATTGCGCCAGGCGCTGGTCAGCGAGCGTGATCCCGTGCGCCGGGACCGGATCGCGCGTAATCTGGAGCGCTGGCGCTGGCTGCCGCAGGATCTGGGGCAGGACTTCATCCTGGCCAATGCCGCCGGGTTTGACGTGGCGCTGTGGCGCGGCGGGCAGGAACAGCAGCGCTGGGTAACGATTACTGGCCGGGCTGAAACGCCCACGCCGTCGCTGATGGCGGCTGCCACCGGGGTCAACTTCAACCCATGGTGGGAAGTCCCGCAGAGCATTTCCAGCACCAGCCGGATGTCGCCGCAGCTGGGCTATGTCAAAGTCGGCAAGCGCTTTCGTCAAAAGCCTGGTCCCGGCAATTCGCTGGGGCAGATGAAGGTGGTGATGTACAATCCCCACAACATCTATCTGCATGATACCCCCAGCCGCTCACTGTTCGGCGCGCGCGAACGCGCCTTTAGTCACGGCTGTATCCGGGTCAACGACGCGCTCGGCTTTGCGAGCACTGTGCTTGGCCGCAATCTGACCAAGGACCGGCTTGATCAAATTATCGAGGACAAGCAGACCGTCACCGTGCCGTTGCCACGCCAGATCCCGGTCTATGTCACCTATTTCACGGTCGATACTGACCGGCGCGGGCAAGTGCGGTTTCACAAGGACATCTATGGCCGCGACCAGCAGATTCTGGCCTATGCAACGCCGCGCGACGCCCAGCTCGCGCTGCGCTGAATTGATCAAAAAGAAGGAAATTTTCTAATGAAGCGCAAGTTCTTCCTGCCCGCCTTGTTCGCCCTGGGACTTGCTGGCGCGATTGGCGGCACCGCGCAGGCACAGCTGGGCGGACTGGGCGGGGTCATGCGCGCGCTGCCAGTTAAACCGCCGGGCTTGCCCAACATCCTGTCGGGGCCGCAGCCGGTAACCACCAATATCAAGGATGCCATCTGGGCTGATCCGGCGAAGGACCGCTTCACCCCGCCCAGCGCGGTGAAGCCGATGACCGGACTGGCACGCAGCGCCACCGGTGGGTTCGTGTTGCAGGCTGGTTATTACGAAATGCTCGCACAGTCCTATTGCCTGCACGCCGGAACGCATGGGCCCAGCGGCGGTGACGGCTATCTGCTCGCTCCAGTCAAAGGCTCGGCCAAGGACGCGGTCGAGAGCATTCTGCGCAACAGCGCGACCCGGCCCGAGATCGAACAGCGCGATATTCAGCTGCTGCTGTGGGCGATTGTTGCCAAGGCCAAGTTTGAAAACCTCGACAGCCGGCTGAAACTGGTCGCGACGCAACTGCTCAGCAAAAAGCAGTTGGCGGGGCTGAACCGCAGCGCGCTGTCGGTCTTGACCTCATCCGAGCTATCGGCGGTGACCGGCGGTCTGCCCGGCCCGATCCGCACCGTGGTCGAAACCGAAAGCCGGATGCGCTCCATGTTTTCTGGCACCGGTTCAAGCTATGCCGATTTTGAACGGCTGGCGGTGCTGGGCGGGGCGGTGCCGCGCGGCGAGGGCAGCGTGGATACGCCAGCGTCGCGGTGGAGCCAGCACCCCGATGGCTACTGGGTGCGGTAC
>JANORN010000221.1:0-1550 GCA_031415355.1 Novosphingobium sp.
CGCACAGCAGAGTGATCAAAGCCGCGTCTGGTTTGGCGCGACGGTGACCATCGCTGACGAGGACGACACGCACCGCACCATCACGCTGGTGGGCGATGACGAGCAGGACGCCACTGCCGGAAAGATCGGCTGGAGCGCGCCGCTGGCCCGCGCCTTGCGCGGCGCAGCACTGGGCGATCTGCGCCGGGTGCGCTTGCCCGGCGGGGAGAAAGAGTGGGAAGTGCTGGAAATCCGTTATCCGGACGGGCAGGATGGCGCGACGCTATCCGGAGCCACGCTGCCATTATGACCTACCCCACTCGCCGCACCTTTCTGCAACTCGCCGCTGCCGGGCTGGCCAGCGCGGTCGCCCTGCCCGCCTGGGCCGAGGAACTGGGCTTGCAAGCGGTCAGCGGCCCGCTGGCGCTGAAAGCCCGCGCGTTGCTGCAAGGGTTGCCGGTGGGCCGCGAGGGCAGCGGCGTACCGATCTGGATCCTGTCCAGCGCGCGCTGCGGCTACTGCCAGAATATGAACCGCGAACGCCCCGGCGCGGTGGCGGGGGTGCAGACCAATTACGTCGCCTATCCGCTGGCCGATGCCGAAAGCGGCGCGGTGGCGAAGGTCTGGCGTGCGGGCTCCATCGCGGCGTACCGCCAATTCATGGCCGGAGCCTATCGCACCGTGCCCGCCGTGCCGATCCCGGCGCTCACCGGGCGCAGCGCGTACTATGGCAAGCCCGACAAAGGCCTGACCGATGCGCAGTTGTTCGATAAACACTATACCGAGATTCACCTGCTGAAATCGCTGTGGGCCAAAAATGGCCGGATCGAATCGGTCACGCCCGAAAGCTATCTGTTCGCCCAGCCGCCCGAAGGCCCTGCACTGATCCGGTTTCCGGGCGATGGCGTGCCGGTGCTGCGCGAGATGCTGAAGGAATATCCCACGTGGTTTCGTTGAAGCGGTGCGGCCTGGGGCTGGCCGCGCTGACGCTGTGCGCCGCCCCCGCCATGGCGCGCGACAGCCTGGGCGTGTTCGGCGCATGGGGGGCGTTCCGCGACGCGGCGGTTCCGCGCTGCTACGCGATCGCCATGGCCGCGCCCTCCAGCTTGCAGCGCGATTACCAGCCCTATGCCAGCGTGGGCACCTGGCCCCGCCGCCAAGTGCGCGGGCAGGTCCACTTTCGCCTGTCGCGCAAGCTGCAACCCGGCGCGCCAATCATGCTGGCACTGAACGGCGCAAAGTTTGCGCTGGCGGGCGGCGGCGGCGATGCCTGGGCCGCCGACCGCCGGATGGACGCCGCGATCATCGCCGCGCTGCGCTCCGCCCGCGAGATGACCGTCTCAGCCAAAGGCACCGACGGCCGCGGCTTTTCCAACACCTGGCAACTGGACGGCGCGGCAACGGCGATGGATGCGGCGACAGTGGCGTGCGCGCGGGTAAAATAGCGCGCCCTTCCCCTGCCACCGCATCGGCCCTATAGGCGCGCAGCTATGGCCGACACCGAACTCATGCCGATCCCCGGCCTCATTGATCCCGTCCCCACTCCGCGTCCGATTACGCCGCGCGCGGAT
>JANORN010000222.1:0-14834 GCA_031415355.1 Novosphingobium sp.
TTCTTCCGCAACAGTAGCGACCTCCGCTGACTCAGCCAGCTCGTTCAAGTCCAGCACGTCATCTTCGGCATCGTCGGCATCAGCTTCGGGTGTTAGTGCATCAGCAATCCGCGCTACACCGCGTTCTTCACGGTCGCGCCGTTCGGTCGCCGCGCCAGTGCGATTATCGCGCGCTATCACCTTCTTGATCGAATCAAGAATTTCCTCAACCGATGGTTCACCGATTTGGCGCATGGCCCATTTCCCCCAACACCGTCCCTGATTGGAACAGAATCACTCGCGCCGGGTTGAACCGTCCGGAGCCGGAATGTCAACGGTACGTGTCGATTGGGCAGCCGGGTCAGGATCCGATGACCAGTCCCAGATCTTGCCGCGCACGCGCTGATAATTGACTTCTGGATCATACAAAATCCCGCCGTCGAGCCCCAGATCGCGCGCTTCCGCCTTGCCCATCGCGGCCAGCAGCGTGAACCCGGCTACATAGGCGTTGCGCCGCGCCACCACCAGCTGAACCCGCGCCCGCAGCAGTTCCTGCTCGGCATCCAGGATGTTCAGGATGGTGCGGTTGCCGACGGTGTTTTCTGCGCGCACGCCTTCCAGGCTCAGCGCCGCAGCATCAACCGCGGTTTGAGTCGAAATGATCACATCATTGGCGGCGCGCCATGAAGCATAGGCCGAGCGAACCTGCGCAATCACATCGCGCTCAGTCGCAATTTCATTCTCCAGCGTGGCCGCCGCGCGCGATTGGGCTTGGCGTTCCAGCGCGGCTGGCCGCCCGCCTTGAAACAGCGGAATTGTGGCGCGGACCCCAGCGGTCGCGCCGGTCGCCGAAATCGTCGGCCGGGGCAGACCGCTGCCCAAACTGTCATTGTAACTGCCCGAGGTAAACACCTCGACGCGCGGCAGCCGGGTGGAACCGGCGACGTCAATGTCAATATCTGCTGCTCGGCTGCGCTCCCGCGCGGCGATCAGATCGGGGTTGCTGTCGAGTGCCACGTCAACCGCTTCCGCAGCGGTGCCCGGCAAGCCCGGCAATGGCGGTGGCGGTTGGAGATCGTTCGGGGCCTGGCCCACGACCTGAATATAGCGTTCACGGCTGGCGATCAGGTTGGCTTCGGCCGAGCGTGCATCACCTTTGGCCAGCGCGAGCCGGGCCTGCGACTGCGCCACGTCGGTCCGGGTCAGATCGCCAATCTCAAACCGGTCACTGGTGGCTTGCAAGTTGACTTGCAACACGGCCGTGTTCTTCAAATTGAGCCCGACGATGGCTTCGTTCTGAATCACATCCATATAGGCCGCAACAACCTGACTGAATATCGCGCTTTCGGTGGCGCGAAGGTCTGCTTGTCCGGCTTCCACGCGGGTTTCCGCCGCGCGCACCGAATTGCGAATCGCTCCGCCCGAATAGACCGGCACCCCCAGCGTAACCGACCCGCTGAGTTGGCGATTGGGGCTCAGCCCGGTGTTGTCAGTGCTTTTCAGCACTTCGCTATAGCTGGCATTGGCACTGGCAGCGGGCAAACCATCAGCGCGCTGAATCACTACATTCTCGTCAATCGCCCGTTGTTGCGCGCGCGCGCCCTGCAGGTTGGGATTGGTCTTGTAGGCCGCGACCAAGGCGTCGCGCAGGTCATCAGCCTGGGCCGACGCGGCGGCAAGCGCGGCGCTGGCCAGCCCGCCAAGTAGTGCCAGGCGCAGGGCTGTGACGCCCCCGAATGCTGCCATTGTCAGAAACTCCATCGATTCGGTTTGGCGAATTGCGTTAATACGGGCACGCCGATATCCGCTATTGCCAGCAAGCTAACCTGCCCGGCAACTTTTCGGCCTAAGGCCAGCCGCGTAACAGCGCGATCAACCAGGCCGGTCGCCACGCGGCCACCTTCGACCAGCAGTGCAGCCAGCGTGTCTGGCAGCCATTCGATCGCGCCATCAATTACGATCACGTCATATTCGCCGTTGGTCAGCGCCATGGCTTCAATGGCGCTGACCGCAACAACCGAAGCCGCCAGCTCGCGCACCAAGTCCGCCAGATAGGCACTGCCATTGCCGATCACCAGCACCCGGTCGGCTGACTCCAGCGCCACCTCGGCCAGCAAGCGGCCATGAAACAGCGGTGCCGGCAAAGCACCACCACCACCTAGGGGGATCGCCCGGTCAACATAGGCACTGCTGCGCAGCGCGTCGGGCACATAGCGTTCGCGCGGAACGACGGCCATGGCGGCGATCACGCCGCGCTGTGTAACCCCGCTAGTGCGCAATTGGCTGTCAATCATGGCGCGGCGCGCGGCGGCGAAGTGGTCTTGACTGGTAAGCTCGGCAGCAGCGATCATTGCAGGTCCTTAACGGCAGTCTGTATTGCACGGGCAATACAGACTGGCAATCATTCCATTCCCAAAAAATACAGCAGCCATCCTGAATTGGCGCTGCTGACATAAGAACTTGTTGAGCGTTCTAAGCGATCTTCCAAATCTCGCCAAGTGGTTTGACGCCACCCTCTGGCGCTCCTGAAGCGCGACCCCGGCTTTGCAATAGGGCTTGCCCTGACTGCTAGGATATAGTCCAGACAGGCTAGATCGGTGCCCAGCCCGTTCAGGTGCAACCCGAAAAGGATTCTGCAATGCCCGCCCCCACTTCCGCTGCCGGTATGGTCACCATTCGCGAGGTTGATTTGATCGAAAGTGTGGCCGATGCGCTGCAATTCATCAGCTATTACCATCCGGTCGATTACATCCAGGCGCTGGGCAAGGCCTATGATGCTGAACTGGGGCCGGCCGCCAAAGATGCCATCGCACAGATTCTGACCAACAGCCGGATGAGCGCGGAGGGCCACCGGCCGATCTGCCAGGACACCGGAATCGTTAATGTGTTCATCGAATGGGGCCAGGATTGCCGGCTCGAATCGAAGCGCAGTCTGCAAGACGTGGTCGATGAAGGGGTGCGCCGTGCCTACAATCATCCCGACAACAAGCTGCGCGCTTCGGTGCTCGCCGACCCGGCCTTCACTCGCCGCAACACCCGCGACAACACGCCGTGCGTGTTGACCGTCACGATGGTTCCGGGGAACAAAATTTCAGTCGACGTCGCGGCTAAAGGCGGGGGCAGTGAAAACAAGTCCAAGTTCAAGATGATGAACCCCAGCGACAATATCGCTGACTGGGTGGTGGAAATGTTGCCGCAGATGGGGGCCGGCTGGTGCCCACCGGGGATGCTCGGCATCGGCATCGGCGGCACGGCCGAATATTGCATGCAGCTCGCAAAAAAGAGCCTGATGGAGCCGATCGACATGGCCCAGCTGAAAGCGCGCGGGGCGCAGACCGATCTTGAGGCGCTGCGGATCGAAATCTTTGACCGGGTCAATGCGCTGGGGATCGGTGCGCAGGGACTGGGCGGGCTTTCGACCATTCTTGACGTCAAGATCCTCGACTGGCCGTGCCATGCGGCGGGCAAGCCGGTGGCGATGATCCCGAATTGCGCCGCCACGCGCCACGCGCATTTCACGCTGGACGGATCGGGGCCAAGCTTTCTGGCGGTCCCCGACCTGAAGCAATGGCCAGATGTCCACTGGACGCCTGACAAGGCGGCGATCCGGGTCAATCTGGATAACTTGACGCTGGACATTGTGCGCGGCTGGAAGCAGGGCGACCGGCTGCTGCTCAACGGCAAGATGCTGACCGGGCGCGATGCCGCGCACAAGCGCATTCAGGATATGCTGGCAAGCGGTGAGGACTTGCCAGTCACTTTCAAGAACCGCGCGATCTATTACGTCGGTCCGGTCGATCCAGTGCTGGGCGAAGTGGTCGGTCCGGCCGGGCCGACGACGGCGACCCGGATGGACAAGTTCACCGACATGATGCTGGACCTCGGTCTGCTGGTGATGATCGGCAAAGCCGAACGCGGGCAAGGCGCGACCGAAGTGATCGCCAAGCACAAGGTCGCCTATCTGATGGCGGTTGGCGGCGCGGCGTTTCTGGTCAGCCGCGCGATTCGTGAAGCGAAGGTTGTCGCCTTCGCCGACCTTGGGATGGAGGCAATCTATGAATTCACGGTGGAGGACATGCCGGTGACCGTCGCGGTCGATGCGGAGGGCAACAATGTACACCAACTGGCCCCGTTGGTCTGGCGCGAGAAGATCGCCCGCGAAGGCCTGCTGCCGACCTGATCGAGCCCTCTTTCGACCAACGCCGCCTTACGTTCGACCAAGCCGCTGGCGCTGCGGCGCGACTGCGCTAACCCTGCGTCCAGCATGATCAAGCACCTTGACCATATCGCGCGGCTGTCGGCGCGCACCGTGCTCGCCTCGATTGTGGCGGTGTGGCTGTGCTATTTTGTGCTCGCCACTGCACGCGGCTGGCTGGTGGGTCTGGAACTGCACGGCGCCTTGCTCAGCCGCCGCGCGCTGGTGATGCTGGCCTCGGTCGGGGTCACCGCCGCGCTGTGGCCCTTGCTGCGGCTGCTGGACACGCGCCGCGTCTGGCAGCAAAGCTTGGCCGTTATGGTGGTCGCGCTACCCGCCGCGCTGCTGCTGGCGCAGATCAACCAGTGGGCCTTCGCCGATATCGAGAATCAGGTGGTTGAGAAGATCGGCGAGCGCGAAGGTCTGCGCATCCGCCGTGATGAAGCTGGCAACTTGCTGGTCGATCCGCTCAGTCAGCCGGCGGCCCTGCCGCCGCTGCCGGATCCCGAGCTGCCCCCGACGATCCCGAACCCGACCCCGGCGATCCCGACCATTGCCGGACAGGAACAGGACGCCGCGCTGACGATTGATCGGGCCACCGGCGATGATACTCGCTGGCTGCAATTGACCGACGTGGCGCTGGGGCGCTATTTCTTGCTACTCGCTTGGGCCGCGCTGTACTTCGCGATGGTCAAGGCCGAACAGGCGCGCGGCGCAGAGCGGCGCGAAGGCGAATATCGCCGCGCGGCCAAGGCAGCCGAGCTGCAAAGCCTGCGTTATCAAGTGAATCCGCACTTTCTGTTCAACACACTCAATTCGCTTTCGGCGTTGGTCATGACTGGCCGCGCCCAGGCGGCGGAAACGATGATCCAGACGCTTTCCACGTTCTATCGCCGCAGTCTGGCCGAAGACCCGACCGGCGATGTGCCACTGGCGCAGGAGCTGGAGCAACAGCAGCTTTATCTGGAATTGGAAACAGTGCGGTTTCCGGATCGGCTCAAGTTCGAATTCGCCATCGCTGCGGGGGTGACGACTGTGCTGGTGCCGGGCATGATCCTCCAGCCGCTGGTGGAAAATGCCGTGCGCTACGGCGTTGCAGCTACCAAGCGCCCGGTCACGGTCACGATCACGGCGCGCGCCGAAAGCGGGTGTTTGGTGTTGTCGGTGGAAGACGATGGGCCCGAACCCGATGGAATCCTGGACGGCGGCACAGAACCCGGCTTCGGTATCGGCCTGGCCAACGTCCGCGACCGACTGGCCGCGCGCTTTGGAGTTGCTGCAACGGTTACATCCGGGCCGCGCGAAGGGCAGGGCTGGCTGGCTGTGATCCGTTTGCCGCTGCGCGGTGGCCATGACTGAGCCACTGCGCACGTTGCTGGTCGATGACGAGCCGCTGGCGATTGAGCGGATGCAGGTAATCTGCGGCCGTATCCCTGGTGTGGTCGTGGTGGGCACGGCGACCGATGGCCAGGCCGCGCTCGCGGCAATCGCGGCGCTCGCGCCCGATCTGGTGTTGCTGGATATGACCATGCCCGAACTGGAAGGGATTGCCGTGGCGCGTGAGCTGGCGGGCCGAGCGTCGGCCCCGGCGGTCATTTTTGTCACGGCGCATGATAACTTCGCGGTGGAAGCCTTTGCGTTGGATGCGGTGGACTATGTCCTGAAGCCGGTAACGGCCGAACGGCTGGAACGCGGGATCGCGCGGGCGCTGGATCGGCGCAACGGCGTGACCGGGGCCGGTATTGGCGGCGCGCAGCCTGCCTGGCTCAGTGAGTTCTGGGTGCCTAATCGTTCGGAATTGCTGCGAATTGCCGCCGCCACGGTCGACCGGATCGATGCCGAGCGAGACTACGTCCGCTTGCACGTCAGCGGTCATGCGGGCGAATCACGCAGCTATCTGTTGTTGCAGACCGTGTCGGGGCTGGAAGCGCGGCTGGATCCCGCGCAGTTCATCCGGGTTCACCGTTCGACAATTCTGCGGCGCGATCGGATTGCCGGGCTGCGCCACGATGGTCTTGGAGTTTGGTCCGCCGAATTGCGTGATGGCACGGCGGTGCGGATCGGACGGACCTATCTCAGCCGGGCCAAGGCGATGGCGGGGCGCTGAATTCCAATGCCAATTACCACCCGCAGTGTTATGCACGGCGCTTATGGCATTGGTTTTCGCATTTCTGCTCGGCATCGGCAATTTTGCCGCGCACAAGGCCGTCATCAGCAGTGGTCATCCGCTGATTGCGCAAGTCCCCTGGTTTTTTACGCTGCTGGGCGGGCGGTTCAGCCTGTTGCTGGAATTCGTGATGTTGCTGGGAACCATGCTGATGGTCGCCGATGGCGCCGCCAGCTGGGCGTGGTTTTATGCCGCGTACAGCGCGGTAAACTTCACTTCGGCGTGGCTGATTCTCAGCGGACGGATCTGATCAATACATGACGATGCAAGCACCTCTATGGCTCGTGCGCAACAGCGCCAGCGGCAGCAATGACGAAGCCAGCATCGCCGCTTTGCACGCGGCCTTTGCGGCGGCGGACTGTGTCCCTGCGCGGGTCGTGGACTGCGCGGCAGAAGCCTTACCGGATCGCGCCGCGCTGGAGGCCGCCGGGGTCGCCTGCGTGGCGATCTATACCGGCGATGGTACGGTCAGCGCGCTGGTCCCGGCGCTGGAGGGCTGGGCCGGGGAGGTACTGGTGTTGCCGGGCGGGACGGCGAATCTGTTAGCGAAAACGCTTCACGGTGACCGACCGGCGGAGGCAATTGTCGCGGCGTTCGGGGCCGGGCACCTGCATCCCATCCAGCGCCCCTGCTTGCGGTTTGCGGGGCATGTCGCGCTGATCGAAGTGCTCGCGGGACCGGGTGCGACCTGGAGCGACGTGCGCGAAGGACTGCGCGATGGCGACCTGGCCGAAGTGGCGAGCAAAACCGTCGAAGCTGTCCGCCAGAGCGCGGATGGCGCGCGCGTTGCGGTGCTTGATCCGGTGCTTGGCCGCGCCGATGGCTATGCCGGACTAAGGCTTGCCCCCGGCCACGACGGGATGACTGCGGACGGCTATGTCTCGGAAACGCTGAGTGACTATTTGAAGCAGGGCATGGCGCTGCTTAAGCGCGATTTCCGCGAAGGGCCGCATGATCCGCTGGGCCAGCATCCGGCGCTGACCTGCCGCACGGTCGATGGCGCGCCAATCGAACTGATGATCGATGGTGAGCGCGCTTCGGGCCCCACCGAACTGCGTTTCGAACAGGCCACGCTCGCGGTGAACCTGTTGGCCTGCGCCGATGGCTGAGCCGGTCACGCTGTTCCAGCTGAGCGATATCCACTTCGGGCTGGAAGATCGCGGTGCGCTGGACTGGGTGCATCAGACGATTCTGGATGAGCGCCCTGCGGCGGTGCTGATCACCGGCGATCTGACCATGCGCGCCCGCAAGCGTGAATTTGCTGCGGCGCGCGCCTGGATCACTGCGCTGGACGTGCCGGTCACGGTTGAAGTCGGCAATCACGACCTGCCCTATTTCAACCTGTGGGAGCGCTTTACCCAGCCCTACAAGCGCTTCAGCGGATTTGAAGCGTTGTTGGAGCGCGAGCTGAGCCTGCCGGGGATCGAAGTGATTCCGCTGAAATCAACCGTCCGCGCGCAGTGGCGCTGGCCGTGGTCGAACGGCTGGGTCACTGCCGGGGCGCTGGCGCATACCCTTGCGGCGATCGACGCGGTGCCGCGCAGCACGCGAGTACTGGTCACGGCACATCACCCATTGCCGGAACGCGGGCCCAAGGGCCAGCTGCTGACCATCGGCGGGGACAAGGCGATGGCGGCGCTCGCCGGGCGCGGAGTGGCGGCGGTGCTGTCGGGCCATGTCCACGATGCGTTCGATCTGGTGCAGACCACGCCGAACGGGCCGCTGCGGATGATCGGGGCGGGTACGCTGTCGCAACGGATCCGCTCCAGCCCGCCCAGCTTCAACGAAATCACGATCACGGACGATGCAATCACCGTCACCGTCCGCAATCTGGACGATGTGCCGACTGCGGCGATGCAGATTGATGCCGTACCCGAAAACGCCCTGCCTCCGCGCGAGGCGGGTGAGCCGGTGGCCCCGGTCGGTGCGGTGCCGGAGGTCGATCCGCCAGTTGCCTGACGCGAAAAGGGCGGCCCGTTGCCGGACCGCCCTCTCATTCCCGCCGTCGCGGAAAACTGGTGAAGTGCCCAATCAGCGCTTGCTGAACTGGAAGCTCTTGCGGGCCTTGGCCTTGCCGTACTTCTTGCGTTCAACCACGCGGCTATCGCGGGTCAGGAACCCGGCAGCCTTGACCACAGCGCGCAAGGCCGGTTCAAACTTGGTCAGCGCCTGTGAAATACCGTGCTTGACCGCGCCGGCCTGACCCGAAAGCCCGCCGCCTTTGACAGTGGCAATCACGTCATACTGGCCAGCCCGCTCAGCGATCTGGAACGGCTGGTCGATCACCAGACGCAGGGTCGGACGGGCGAAGTAGACTTCCTGATCGCGGCCATTGACCACGATCTTGCCCGAACCCGGCTTGATCCAGACGCGGGCGACCGCATCCTTGCGGCGTCCGGTGGCATAGGCGCGGCCCTGCTTGTCCAGGATCTGCTCGCGCAATGGCATGGTGGGAGCAGCAGGCGCTGCCGGAGCATCGACCACGGTGCCCAGATCCGCCAGATCGGTGACGGTTTCGGTCGCGGAGTTGGTGTCTGAAGGCTCTGACATTATGCGCCCACCTTGTTCTTGCGGTTCATCGAAGCGACGTCGAGCGCCACCGGCTGGGTTCCGCCATGCGGATGCTCTGACCCGGCATAGAGGTGCAATGCGCGCATCTGTGCCCGGCCGAGCGGACCGCGCGGAACCATGCGTTCAACGGCCTTTTCCAGCACGCGTTCCGGGAACCGACCGGCCAGAACCTTGTCCGCCGTCACTTCCTTGATGCCGCCGGCATAGCCAGTGTGCTTGTAATAGGTCTGCTGCTTCAGCTTGTTACCGGTGAACTTCACCTTTTCGGCATTGATCACGACGACGTGGTCGCCGCAATCAACATGCGGGGTAAAGCTCGGCTTGTGCTTGCCGCGCAGGAGGTTGGCGACGATCACCGCCAGGCGGCCTACCACCAGTCCATCAGCATCGATCAGATGCCAGTTCTTTTCCACCTCAGCCGGTTTGATCGACCGGGTGACCTTGCTGAGCGCCTTCATGGCCAAAATTCCTCAAAGGTTCCGAATCCGTCATGCGGCCGGGAGCGGCCTCGACGGGAAGACGGCCCTTTGTTGGAGAGCCGACCCAAAGTCAAGCAAATGCTGGGCAATCCAGAGAGGTATAATAATACCGTGCGCTATTCAGGCGTGTCAGTGATGCTCCATTCCTCGCGATTCGGGCGGGAGCTACCGTCAATTTCAGTTACCACTTCGCGGACATAGCGCGCGGGCGTGCCGTCGCTGCGACGAGCCGGAATCCGCTGGGAGACAGCAACTTGCCCCGGGGCCCCGCTGGGCAAATCGATCCTGCGCTGCATGGTCTGATCGCTGGCGCTGGCACTGAACAGGTCCACGGGCCAGGGTGCCGGGTGGCCCTTGGCTGCGGCATCCAGCACGGCGTCAGCCGTGGCGCGATCTGGACCGGACAAGCGCTTTGGTGTGATCAGCTTGCGCGCTGCGGCAATTCCGGCAGCGAGTTCGGGGCCAGGGTCAGCCGCGGCCGCCGCCAGGATAAGTCCGTTCGCATCCAGCTGCGCTGGAAAGATGGCGTTATCTGGCCGGGCGCGTTCGATCCTGGCGAGTGACGCCAGTACCGGCGGCGCCTCGATCTCGCTGCTGATCTGGACACCTTCGGCAACATAGCCGTTCCCGTCGCGCCTGAAAGTCACGCGGTAAGTGCGGCGGGTGATGATTTCCTTGCCGTCACGCAAGGTGCGCGTAGCTGTACGGGTGACAAGCAGCGGCGTGGCACGGGCCTGCGCAGCCACTGGCGATGCGGGTTCAGCCAGCACAGCACCCGGTGCAACTGCCGTCCCAATCAGTGCGCTGACCAGGTTCGTCACCACCGCGCGCGGCATACCTGCGGCCGGGCACCGCAATCTGGTCTGGGTCTGATAGTTTGAAGGCACGCCGCCATCCTCCGCCTGATTGCGCGGCAAGCTTGCGCAGGCCGCCCGCCCGCCGTCAAGCGTTGGCCGCGCGAGGGCTCCGGCCAGCGACATGCGCGGCCCAGACCGTCGCGGCGACCAGCAAGGCTCCGGTCAACTGATGCAGAACTGCCAGCCACAGCGCTACCCCGCTATAGACCGTCGCAATTCCCAGCAGGATTTGGACGCCAAATGCACTGTGCAGGGCGATCGATGCGGATCGTGCGCGGGTTCTGACCTGACGCGCTAGCACGATCAGCAGCGCCACCGCGACCCAGGCCCACCAGCGGTGAATGAAGTGGGTCAGAAACGGGTCAGAGAACAAGGCGTGGCCCGCCCCCTGGGTCCAATCGATCGCAGCAGGCACCAGCCGCCCCTGCATCAGCGGCCAAGCGTCCGGGTTGAACCAGCCAGCACCAGCCACTACCCCGCCGCGCATCCCCGCTACCAGCGCACCATAGAACAGCTGAACCAACAATGCCGCGAGCGCCAGCGCGCTCCACCCCGTCAGCCGCGCCGCCGGTTCCTCGCGCGCCAACGCGCGCAGATCGAGCGCGGTCCAGACCAGCGCGCCGAGCGTGACCAGCGCGGTCAGCAGGTGCGCTGCCAATCGGTAATGTGCTACCTTGACGTCGGCTCCGGCGCCCAGCCCGGACGAGACCATCCACCAGCCGATAAAGCCCTGAAATCCGCCTAGCGCTAGCAGGCCGAGCAGCCGTAGCCGATAGCCCGGCGGGATCATCCCGCGCAGCCAGAACCAGACCAGCGGCAGCGCGAAGGCCAGGCCGATGACCCGCGCGATCAGCCGGTGGACCCATTCCCAGAAATAGATGAACTTGTACTCCGCCAGCGTCATCCCGGCCGGGCCGTTCAACTGGGTGTACTGCGGAATTTGCTGATACGCCGCGAATTCTGTCTGCCATTGTGCGTCGTTTAGCGGCGGCAGCGTGCCGGTGACTGGCTTCCATTCGGTGATTGATAGCCCCGATTCGGTCAGCCGGGTGATTCCGCCCACGGCGACAATCGCGACCACCAGCGCGGCCACGATCCACAACCAGCGCACCAAGACAAGCGGGCGGGCAACCGTGCGTGCGAGCGGTCGGGCGGGCGATGCAATGACCGGGTCAGACATACTTGCTCCCTGCTCTCGCACACCAGAAAGCACAACCCGCCCCGATGGACAGGCGCGATTTTCAGCACCGACCTTGCAGGATGTTACACTATCACATACATGAGCTGCGGATGTTGAAGGAATTCCCCTCGATTCGCGGGCGGCTGGACCGCGCGGGCGTGCTGCTCTCGGGCTTGTGCGCGCTGCATTGCCTGGCTTCGATCTTTCTGGTCGGCGCGCTGGGGCTGGGCGGGCAATTTCTGCTCTCGCCAGATATTCACCGTTACGGGCTGGGTCTGGCAATTCTGGTCGGGATTTTCACGCTGGCGCTGGGCGCAACCCGCCACGGCAATCTCGCCCCGCTGGGAATCGGCGCAATCGGGATCGCGTCGATGAGCGTGGCCCTGATGGTCCCGCACGGGCTGCCTGAAGCGCTGCTGACGATTGTCGGTGTAGGACTCGTTGCGACTGCGCACTTGCGCAACTTGCGCCAATCGTTCTGATCGCTATCTGCGGACCATGTCCGCACAGCTCTCCCTCATCGTTAACGGCGAATCCCGCCGCGCCCTACCCGGCTCAATCACCGATCTGGTCCGCAGTCTGGAACTTGATCCGGCCAAGGTCGCGGTTGAACGCAATGGCGTGATTGTGCCGCGCTCAACGCTGAGCGCGGTGCCCCTAGTCGATGGCGATGTGCTGGAGATTGTCCACTTTGTCGGTGGCGGGAGCCATGAGGCAGACGCCTGGCCCGATACTTGGACTGTCGCGGGCCGCACCTTTACCTCGCGGTTGATCGTCGGCACCGGCAAGTACAAGGACTTTGCGCAGAATGCGGCGGCGGTGGCGGCGAGCGGCGCGGAAATCGTCACCGTTGCAGTGCGCCGGGTCAACGTCAGCGATCCCAAAGCGCCGATGCTGACCGACTTTATCGACCCGGCCAAAATCACCTATCTGCCCAATACCGCCGGGTGCTTCACCGCCGACGATGCGATCCGCACGCTGCGGCTGGCGCGCGAAGCGGGCGGCTGGGACTTGGTCAAGCTAGAAGTCCTGGGTGAGGCGCGCACGCTGTACCCCGATATGCGCGAAACGCTGAAGGCGTGCGAAGTGCTGGCAAATGAAGGCTTTCTGCCGATGGTTTACTGCGTCGATGATCCGATCGCGGCCAAGCAGCTGGAACAGGCCGGGGCGGTCGCGGTGATGCCGCTGGGCGCGCCAATCGGCTCCGGGCTGGGAATCCAGAACCGGGTCACGATCCGCTTGATCGTCGAAGGCGCGTCGGTGCCGGTGCTGGTCGACGCCGGCGTCGGCACCGCCAGCGACGCGGCTGTGGCGATGGAGCTGGGCTGCGACGGGGTGCTGATGAACACCGCAATCGCCGAGGCGAAAGACCCACTGCGCATGGCCCGCGCGATGAAGCTGGCGGTGGAAGCGGGCCGCCACGCGTACCTCTCCGGCCGAATGGCAACACGCAAATATGCCGATCCCAGCAGCCCGCTGGCGGGGCTGATCTGATCCTGCCAGCCGCTTCGTGATTGTCCGTATGTGCCCGATAGGCCTGCACCAACCATTATGCTTAACGCGATGCTAACCAAATTCTGGTGATCTGTTCCCGTAACAGGGGATCTGATCATGGCCAACACCGCCGCCGCATCGCTGACCATTGCCGAACTGCGCGAATTTGCCAGCTTCACCGCCTGCGAACAGCGTTATATCAAGCGCAGCCTCGATGTCGGGCTGGGGCGACAGGATGCTTTCAAACTGTGGGCGCGCGATGCGGCGGAAACCGCCTCGATCCGCAGCCAATATGTCGTCTATCAGGAATTCAAGGGCCTGCGCGGCCGGGTTCCGGCCGAAACCAGCTTTGAAAGCCTCGAATCGTACATGGGCAAGTTGATGCGCGTTGCCGCGTTCGATCTGGCGCAGGAGCGGATCGAGAGCTTCTCCGCGTTCCGGTTCCTGTACGAACGCCTGCTGGGGGCCGAAGCGCGCCCGTTCCTGCCCAGCGCCTTCTGCGCCGCCGCCGCGCTGCCGCAGATTCGCCCGGACCGGCGCAAAGGCCTGCTCCAGTCGATCAGCGAAGCCGCCGCCACTGCGCCAGGGTGGTCTGCGCGCGAGCCAAGCTTTTATCCGGAATGGGTGGAGAAGGAGGCGGCTTGATTCGCTGCTATTTTTCGCGGCGTTGAACTGCCTTCTGCGCTGCTTTGATTGAAGCGATTGCTTCGTCCGCTTGTGTCTGACGTAAGGTCTTCTGCGCTGCTTTGAACTTGGTATATTCGCGCTCGGCATGGCGTCTGGCGTCAGTCATGGCGACGCTACCACCGTGGTGCAGCACGCTGCGGCCAAGATTGGTTAGCTGCGCATCGAGTAAGACATCCGCCTCCTGCATCAGTTTGAGGCGCCCGATGTCAATCTGGTCCTCGAAGATATCGAGCAGAATCGTGGTGAGCCGGTTGAGCTCGCGCACCTCCGCATCGGCGAGGTAGTTTTTAGACACAGCAACATCGGATTTGCGGATGTTGGCGTTGGGCCAACTGGTCAGGCCCATGCTTGGCCGCCCCGCATCCGCGGGCGCTTGCAGCACCTCAGCCGGGGTCTTTGAGCAGACCGCGTAAACGATCTTCGCCTGCGTGTTGCGATAGAACGTCTGCCATTCATCGGATTGCCCGTCATAATCCTGACACAGCGTGCAAATCTGTCGCAATTCGCGATAGACGCTAGCCTCATCCGAGCGGATATCCCGGATGATGTCCCGGAGTTCGGCAATGCGATCCTGATTGCCTGAACTTTTGAGCCGTGCGGCGTCGATCACGAAGCCCTTAGTGGCAAACTGGACGAGCTTGTCTGTCGCCCATCGCCGGAACATAGTAGCTTGCTTCGATGACACCCGATAGCCGACGGAGATTACCATATCGAGGCTGTAAAGGCTCACCGGCTTGGTGGAAGTAGCAATTTGCGTTTTTCGCAAATTGCTCTCGTCAAGCTCACCTTCTTCTAGGATGGCGGCGATGTGCCGCGAAATATTGGAAATATCCCGGCCATAGAGCGCGGCGATCTGGGCCTGCGTCATCCACAGCCGGTCGCTTGCGTAGTTGACCTCGACCTGCGCGCCGCGATCATCGCCGTAGATCAGGAAGTGACTGCCCGTGGCTTCGCCTTCTTGCAGATGAACGGGTTCGGCATGTGACATAGGGCGTCTTTTCGAATCGAACGAAAGTAGAACAACATAGCGCTACCTCTTTCAATTGGCCAGAAGCAATTAAGTGCGTTGCGGGTATCCACTCACCCCCGATACAACCCGTCAAGCCGCTCGCCATAGCGCTCTTTCAGCTTGTGGCGGCGGATCTTCAGGCTGGGGGTCATTTCTTCGTTGTCGATCCCGAACGCCTCATCGGCGAAGGTGAACTGGCGGACTTTTTCGATCACG